>NZ_JARJFB010000144.1:0-4281 GCF_034554655.1 Candidatus Megaera venefica | reverse complement strand
AAAAAATGAATGTGCGGTGATTTATTTTTGAAATTCTTGAAATTATATCAAAAATTTAGAGTTTTGACGGAGAGACTAATTAAATAAGTAGTTTTGTTAGAGAATATCAGTTTTGAGTGCTGATGCCGATTTCACTTCCCCTGCCAAATTGTCTTCCATCAGTAAAATTAGTAGAAGTGTTAACATCTACCACAGCAGCATCAACCATTTTGTAAAATAAGCAATAACATATTGATCTTCTGCGATTATTGCCCCGCTGTTGCCTGGTGTGTGTAGCATGGTATGTGCTATAGCTTCTGCCGTCGAGTGGACTAGCAAGATTTACACTGAACCCAGTCTTTACAGTTATGTTAGGCATAATTCTTACGACCGTTTAATTATAGGGTAGATGGAATATCAACTTTTCTATTGTAGTTCCAACAAGTAAAGGTACAACGATGGATTTTCCAAGATAACCCCAGCTATGGATAAGATAAATATTAGATTTAGTTATGCCCGGCAAGAAATATAGTCATACCCGGCTTGATTCGGTATCTTCTTATCTATAGTCATGCGGAATTGACTGGGTTTTGCATATCTCTTCAGCCAAATATCTTCTCCTATCTCATGAGATCCTAAGTAAATTCAGGACGATGGTGCGTACAGAGAGCCCCAGTATAAAACCATACGACTTTGTTCCTTATCCATAGTTCAGGTTAAGGATACATTACAAGATCAGGTGAAAGCTCAGTTATAATTTGTGGTTTAAGTGCCAAGACAATCAGGTTAGTAGGGTATTAAGTTATAATAAATCAAGAAACAATACAATTTCCTGTAACCTCTACCTGGGCATCTGGATTATCAGGGTCTAATAAATCGTTTCCTTGCCTATCATAGCAAAAGGAATTATAACCTTTTTTATCATAGCCTTCTTGGTCGTAGCCATCTTCATCATAGCCGTCCTTATCGTAACGATCTTCATCATAGCCGTTCTTATCGTAGCCGTCTTTATCATAACCATCTATGTTATAAATATTTTCAATGATAGGTTCAGTAATTATGTTTAGGTTATCAGTGGTTTTAGACATATATTTACCTATCAACAAATTAATTAAGCGTTATGTCGGTTTCATCTTATTTTTCAGCGAAATGTTATATGATTGCTCTACCCAATCCTTTAGCTGAGTTTCATCTTCCATGATGATTAAAGGAACTTTCCAATAGGAGATCATCGTAGATACTCTACCTTTTGTTTTAAAGGTGAATGCTTCAGAGCCTTGCTTTTTATACAGATCTATGTTCGATTGATCGACTTTGAAATATAGTTCGTCATGAGCAATAATTGCAAAAATAATCCCATTTTTATATATACCATATCCCCCAAACATCGCTCGAGAAGTGATCGAGTCGCAGTGGGATAGTAAATCTAATACATATTCGAGATAATTCCTGCTCATAGTTATTCATTACCCTGCTTACCTTTTAATACTCTAGCTGTTAATGGTATCAATACTCCAATTATTAGCCACTGTATGTCATATTCAAGGTTAATATAGTTCTTAAGTTGGAGTAGTAAAAAATAAATCCCTACTATACAAACGAACCCTATCATGGATTTAAAGAAAGATAGAGTCATTTCGGTTGAATCGGGAAAGACTGTCCAGGACAATGTAAATCCTGTAAGAACCATAAATGCCATAAAAGTATGGTTTGGCAGCGAATCCATGCTAAACAAGAGCCCAACAGAAAAAGCAATCAATATATACCCTAATAAAAAAGGCTTATTTCTAAATAATTTGATTTGTAGAACCATTGCATATATGAATAAAGTTAGGATGCCGAATAAAACAGCTCCTAAAATATCATATAAATTATGATATTTTTGTTGTATTAACGCGCAACCTACACCAAGTATTATTATTGAAGTTATTGATCTAACTAGAGCGTTTTTGTGAGCAAACCATAACCAACCATAAAATACTATTGCGCTTTGCATATGACCACTTGGGAAGGCGTATCCAGTTTTATTTAGATGCTCTGCTAATGGAATTTGAAAAATAGATTTTAGGAAGGTGTTGAAAATCATTGTAATGAGCAATAAAAATATAGCATGGCCATATGTTTTTTTATTTAGGGCTAAAAATCCAATTATAATCAAAGGTATTAAAATAAATTCTTGGCCAAATACTAGGAAGAACTTTGATGTAATGTCGAGATATTGCATGTTCATTATATTGACAAAATTTGCATTATTTACTTAGCTAAAACAATAAAATACACTAATTTTACGTATTTTAATACGCCCTATCATATTAATTATTCAGTTGTTAGTTTACAAGTGGTGTTAAAACAAAACCTTGCCAATAGGCAAATTTTTTACTAGTATTCTTGCACAGATATTAAAGATTTTAAGCAAGTCTATGGCAAAGGTTGTAAACGAGGGTTATGTTGTTGATCCTATCAAGCAAGATAGTGAACCTTTTATGACTATGCGAGAGCGGAAAATATACAATAAGTGGCGCTTGCGTATATTGAGTTTTATCATTATAGGTTATGGTGCTTACTATCTGTGTCGGCAGAATTTTTCTATGATTATGCCAGCCTATATGGAGGAATTCGGTTATAGCAAGACTCAGTTAGGTTGGGTGTTAACCCTGGCGTCTATTGTTTATGGTATAGGCAAGTTCGTCAATGGCTATTTCAGTGACAAATCAAATGCTAGGTACTTTATGCCTATAGGATTATTTGCTTCTGCATTAATTACTTTTCTCCTTGGATTCTCCAATAGTTTAATTTTTCTAGGTTGTTTATGGATTATAAATAATTGGTTTCAATCTATGGGATGGCCGCCTGCGGCTCGTATGTTAACTCATTGGTTTGCTCCAAGAGAGCTTGGAACAAAATGGGCTCTTGGCGCCGCTTCTCATCAAGTTGGTGGAGCAATAACTTTAGTATTTTCTGGGTATTTGGTTGCCAATTATGGTTGGAGGTACGCGTTTTTTATTCCAAGTATCATAGCGGTTGGTATTTCTTATATCCTGTTTAATCGTCTGCGAGAGTCACCAAAAGAACTTGGGTTTCCACTGGTTGAGGCTTATAAAGGTGATGAATCGTTCGAGGAAGATAGAAGTGAAGATCATATGACTACAATCGAAATTTTTCGTAAGGTTTTTATCAATAGAAATATGTGGTACATAAGTTTTGCTAATATATGCATTTATATTGTAAGAATTGGTATTATATTTTGGGGGCCTTTATTTTTAAAGGAGCATAAGGGTATATCATTAACGCATGCTGGATGGCAAGTCGCGGGTTACGAGGTTGCTGGGTTGCTAGGAGGTTTTGCAGCTGGGTGGTTGTCAGATAGGGTATTCAAAGGACAAAGAGGACCTGTTGGTGCAGTATGTATGATTTGTTTAGCTATAACTCTGATTATTTTCTGGCAAATGCCGTCTGGTTATGACCGGTTTGGTGCTATAGCGCTAAGTTTAGTTGGATTCTTCGTGTATGGTCCACAAGTATTAGTAGGTGTTGCATCAGCGGATTTTGCTTCAAAAAAAGCAATAGGAACAGCGAATGGATTTGTTGGAACTATGGGCTACGTTGGCTCAGCACTCTCAGGGGTGTGTGTTGGATGGCTGATTGATGAGACTGGTTGGTTTGGGGCATTTAGCTTTTTTATAGTAGCAGCGCTTCTGGGTTCGTATTTATTTTTCCTTACATGGAATAGAAAAGAGAATGAGGTTAATAGTGTTACAACAGAATAATAAACCTAGTCAAAGCGGCCCCTTGATAATTCACCTAACTTTTTTCTCAGCTATTTGTTTTTTCTCTTAGATTAAAGCTAAACTACTTAGTCCCTCCGTCAAAACTCTCCCCGCCTGAATTAACAAGGGGTTTCATGTCATAAACAGCTTACAAAATCCATAAGAAAATGGTATAATTACCGCATAAAGCTTACGGATTTTAAAATTATGCCTATAGAAAATATTACTTTTCTCCAAAAACAAGAAAGGTTATTTGAAGAGAAATTATCTACAAAACTAAATCCTAAAAACAAGTTATATAAACTAAGGGATTTAGTAAATTGGTCTGAACTTGAAGCCAGAGCATTGCCTAACATTGAAATCAAGCAATTTGGTAGAAATAAGAAAGATCATAGAGTAATGCTAGCACTATCAATGCTTCAAGCTATGTACAACGGTTCTGATTCGTTTACGGAGGAAGAGCTAAAGGAAAATATTTATTGGCAATATTTTTGTGGTTATGAATATTTGCAGCAAGATCTTGATGTGTCTGAAG
>NZ_JARJFB010000143.1:0-4407 GCF_034554655.1 Candidatus Megaera venefica | reverse complement strand
CTATGGCTCATTTTATGATCAAATTCGAAGGGAGAATTTAAGTGCCTATAATCGAATTTACACAAATAGATGGAAAGTCTCTTACCTAACGCCTCAGGCATATTTTTCCGACCAAAACCTATACGAAAACAGTTACTTTCATGGTCATAAACTGATGCTGGCATAAGAAGGACTCCTTTTTCTTTCATTAGTCTTTTTGAAAAGCTTTCTATAGATTCTTGTCCTTTATATCTTACAAACCCTATACATCCTCCTTGGGGCCTGACCCATTCAAATAAGTCTTTATATTTTTCTATGAACACATCAAGCAACTTTAAATTTTCTGCAACAATCAGATTATTTCGAGAAAGAATTTTATCTTTATTCCTCAATGCAATAAGACTGATAATCTCAGATGGCGCACTATTGCAAATAGAAGTATAGTGCTTCATATATTCTATCTTTTTAAGCAATTGCTTGTCTTGGCAGGCAATCCAACCAATACGAAGCCCAGGCATCCCAAAAGCTTTACTCATTACCCCAAGCGATAGTGCTCTTGGATAGATTTCTGCAGCAGGCTGAGCCCAACCTTCTTTGGGATTGCCTAATAAGCGATAAACCTCGTCAGAGAAAAGCCATAAGCCATGAGCATCGCATATGGCAACTAGCTCCTTTAACTCTGATTGAGTTATCACTTGGCCCGTTGGATTGTGTGGAAAGTTAATTACAATACACTTCGTGTTTGCCTTTATTGCCTTCTTTATCTCATCTAAATCTATGCACCATTTGTTCTTTGCTAGAAGTGCCACGCTAGTTATTTCAGCTCCATTTAATTTCGGTATTTCAATTAATGATTGGTAGCACGGAGTTAAAACAATAACATGGTCACCTTGTTCACATAATGTATGAAGCGCACAAAATATCCCATCTTCAGCACCAGCAAAACATAATATATTGTCTGTTTTTAGTTTTGGATATAAGCAGCTTGCAATTTCCGTGCGTAAAGCTGGTAAGCCATCAGCCTCAGTGTATCCAAGCCTCAAATTATTCCACAATTCTTTCTCACTATCGCTAGCATAACCTATGATCTCATGCATAGAGAAGCTTTCAGCATCTGAACAGCACAATAAATACGGAGCTGAAAATTCATACTTAGCAAGATACTCTTCTAATTTAAAAACATTAATACCCATTATTATTCCTCCATTCTTTCAAATATTTAAATATTGTTGCCCGCCCCAGACCTAAAATATTAGCCACATAATCAGCAGCATTTTTTTCTGCAAAAGCCCCAAGTTTAAACAAGTGGTTGGTAAGAATCTTTTTCTGAGCGTGACTTAATTCATCAAATTTAAAACCTTGCTCTTTAAGAAAAGCATGTATAGCAACATGCAATTTTTCTTGCCAATCATTTTTAAATAACCTTTCTGGCTGATTCTCCTTCATACTGTTCAAAAATACTTCACCTAAATTTTTCATTTGACAAAAAACCGAAGCATCTGCGTTTATGCATATCAACCATTTATTGTCAACAGGTACGGAAACTGACTTAATCAATCGACCATCAAAATTAATCTTAGGGTAAACTATTTGATCTATATTTTTTTCAAATTCACCTGGTTCAAGCAAGGACAGATCCCCCACTTTACGTTTTGAAAGATTGCCATTTATATAATAAATTTTGCCCGAGACAAGATCATGAATTATTACTTCAATCAAAGGCTGCATAAGCAAAACGATAGAATTACAAATTGGGATATAATGTAATATGTTCATATTTGATACTTTTTAGTCTGTTTATTGTTACAATATAGACTATTTAATATACAATATCAAGTTATTTTAAACTTTAAAAATTGATAGAAGTCCATATACTTTTAAAATAGATAGAAATACAAGATACAAAAGGTAATAGTGGATTCAACATTTAGTAAAGAAAAAGTGCTAGAAGAATTAAAAGCACGCGAGCCTATATTTCATCACCCTAATAAATTTGGCAACAGCAAGCAAGATATTCTTAACACGACATGTGAAGAGTTCTGCGAGGTTGGCGCATCTGGCAATGTTTACACAAGAAAGGATGTAGTTGAGGTTCTGCTACAGCGCTATGGAGACCAGAATTATCAAGATATTTGGGAGACAAAGGATTTTGAACTGACTCAAATAGCAACTAACAACTACTTAATTACCTATACACTCATACAAGAAGAAAGGGTCACACGCCGTAGCACAATTTGGCGCCTAGAGCATAGTCATTGGAAAATATTCTACCACCAAGGAACAGTAGTACTACAGAAAGAAAGTAATAAATACAAAAAATAGTATCTGTATAGACCAAGAAAGGAGCTACGAGTTTAGGACAAAATTTTTGTCCTAAACTCGTAAAATTTGATTATTGAGCAGCTTCGTTCTGCTCTAGTTTCTTATAGTATTCTTTGCCAAGGCCTTTTACAGCTAATAGCCACAGAATCACTACTACAAAGAATATACCAGCAAAATATGGTGTAGCCTCTGTAAACGTAAATGTCGGCATCAAGATGAAGAATGTTGATTGAATAATACCACCACCAGATTTACCAAATCTGCCACCTATAACATCAACAGCAGCTTTACCTTTAGTCTTCATTTCATCATCAAGCGGGATATATGCCATCTCTTTTGTTGAATCAAATAAAGAATATTTTGTTGCTTTACTGAGCACGTTCTGAGCCGTGCCTACCATAACTGCCAGAGCAAGAGGCCCCGTACCAAAGAAAGCAGCTAATTGTAGGCCAATCCCTTGATCAAAAAATATGAACGAAAAGAAGGCAAGACCAGTTACAAGAATCATAATTGGCGTAAATATAGCCGCAGTAGACCATGATACTCTACGAAGAATATTACTTCCAACTAACATAAAGAATATAGCCGCCCCTCCTTGATAAGCCTGAAATATTCCCATGTATGAAGTATATGCTTCAACAGTAGGGTATAATTCCTTAAGTTTAGCTTTCCAAACACCTTCAACAAGATTCATGGAAATTCCATACGCAATGATAAGAAGGACAAGTAAGCCAAGATATCTAGATGTTAGAATCATCTTAAAGCTCTCACCAAGAGATAATTTAGTTTTTTTCTTCTTTGCAGAGCCAGGCGCACCTGCATCATATAATCTTGGATCAGTTAAAACATTACTGTTAATCCAAGCATATAAAAATACTACCATTAAACCGCTTAAGATAGTCACACAAAGTACCGGGATAAGCTTTACGTTTTCAGGAACGATGTGTATATCAGGACTTAAAAGCAAATGAAAAGTTACAGCAACAAGGGGAAGAGCAACATTGCCAAGTAAACCGAACATAGAGTAAAAACGCTTTGCTTCTTCTGTCTTAGTTATTTGGTTAGCAAAACTCCAAAACAATAGGGTTAGCATCATACTGCCCCACATTTCAGCCATCATGTAAAATGAAGCAAAGCTCCAGCTTCCTGCAATTCTGATAAACCATTTGAAGTTTGGATATTGATCAGCCAACGAAGCTATAAATTCTTTTGAAGGATGAAACGTATCAGGATTAGGGTAGAGTACAAAGGTAAACACCGCAAAATAAATTATAAAGAACATCGTTACTGTATAAAAAACTTTCTGCTGGCTCATCATGTTGCAGAGTTTTGCATACAAAACCATAAAAATTACAGCGGAGGGAAGAACAACATAAGTTTTTAAAAAACTTATTGCCTCAGGGCCAATATGAGTAACAACCAGCCCGTCTTTTATTGACCTGACCGTTGCATAATTAAAAAGAATACAAGCCATCATCAAAGCCATTGGGATGAATTTCTTATTTTCATGCCACTCAATAGGCCAGAATACCCTTCTTAGCTCTGTTAAGAAATTGGCTATCTTAGACTTTTTCATCATTTACCTTCGTTAATGTTTATATCAATTACTTAGGACATTCTACAAGTTCAAATGCAAAAAGTCAATAATTTTGGTTAATTAGTCCCTCCGTCAAAACTCTCCCCGCCTGAATTAACAAGGGGTTTCATGTCATAAACAGCTTACAAAATCCATAAGAAAATGGTATAATTACCGCATAAAGCTTACGGATTTTAAAATTATGCCTATAGAAAATATTACTTTTCTCCAAAAACAAGAAAGGTTATTTGAAGAGAAATTATCTACAAAACTAAATCCTAAAAACAAGTTATATAAACTAAGGGATTTAGTAAATTGGTCTGAACTTGAAGCCAGAGCATTGCCTAACATTGAAATCAAGCAATTTGGTAGAAATAAGAAAGATCATAGAGTAATGCTAGCACTATCAATGCTTCAAGCTATGTACAACGGTTCTGATTCGTTTACGGAGGAAGAGCTAAAGGAAAATATTTATTGGCAATATTTTTGTGGTTATGAATATTTGCAGCAAGATCTTGATGTGTCTGAAG
>NZ_JARJFB010000142.1:0-4446 GCF_034554655.1 Candidatus Megaera venefica | reverse complement strand
TTACCAGAAGTCTCTTCATTAAATACTAATTTTTTTGCTACAAGACCGCCTTCTCTTAGTCTAACATCACGGAAATGTGTTTTTTGCTTAAGTAATTCCCTACCTTGCTCGTACTTCTCAAATACAGCCGTGAATAAACTTCTGCTCTCGAAGTCGTAATAGACTTCCCAGTCATCTTCTACCATCTCAATATTAGGTTCATACACTTCCCAATCGTCCCGTGACTTCATAATACGATGCATTTTTCTATGTTCACCCTCTTCTATCCAAATATTATTTTCCCAAGCTTTTCGGCGAATCTTGTTGGTTTTATTGCTATTTGTCTCAATATCTTTAAATAACGCTTCTAAATAATTCATATTCTACCATTAATTACTTATTAAATTCCGCTTAATTCATATACATTTAAAAACTGCACATTCTTGAACTCAAGGTCTGCCAGGAATGCTACATACTCACCTAAACTTAACTCTTTCGGTATAGTAGAGGATACTTGCTCATCAAAAACTAAGTACTTTTTTACTACACCTCCTTCTCTGCTTCTTACATCACTAAAATATGTTTTGCTTTTACTCAAGCAGGAAGCGTTATCGTATTTCTCAAATATGGCGGAGAACATTTCTCTTGGTTCTTTCATAGCACTATTCTCACACTCCCCTTGTTGCCAAAAATTCTAAATGAGCATATTTTCTATAGCTATGTTCCTCTGCTATAGCCTCAGATATTTCTTGCTCTATACCGATTAAGTCATAACCGAAATTTCTCCAATCTATTCCGTACTCGTTAGCTTTAGCGATAGTCAGCTCGAACTCTTCGACTTTATCGAATAATTCTAGGAAGTTAATACTATGTGGATCGTAAGGTATTTCATACTCATCGGCTTTTTCTAACGTTATCTGTCCTCTACTAGATACTAAAAGGCTTTCATATACGCTTTTTGTCCTACGAGCAAATGTTGCCACAACCTCGGAAAGAGGCAACCCGTAATCAGTATATTGCTCTTCTTCTTTAACTTGGCGAAAAGTAGGTATTTCAGAAATATTTGAATTGTTTGTCATAGTGTTATTGCAATATTGAGTTGCAATTATACTATATAGGGGAGCTGAGCCTCCACTATTATTTCCAGAAAAACGCAATTTTCTCTGAGCTAATAGTGTGCTTAAGAATGATGCTGGATACTGCATAATAAACCTCATAAATTGTTGTTATGAGGTTAGTATAGCTCTTTAAAAAAACTTTACAAGTATTTTTTTATTTATTTTTAAGATTTTTTGTTTTTTCGTGTATTTCTTCTATTTCATCTAGTTTAATAGTAGATATTTTAAAAACTCCTAATTTACCGGTTTTAGTATTTAATGACTCCATGATTCCATCTTCAATAAACCGCTTAATAGCCTTGTATACTACTGGCTGGGTTGCACCCGTAACTTCAGATAATACCCTAGGACTAATTGTAGCAATATCCTGAATAGCAGATTCTATTAATGCAGCCAAAATATTACGTTGTTTATTACTATACAAACTATAATTTCGTACTGCTTCTATGTATTCTTCTCTTTTTTTCATAGTTTTATCTAATGTAGGTTATATTTATCAGTTAATAGAAAGCTATTTTTATTAATAGAAATATACAAGCAACTCATAAAGCCTTTGCCCAATTTAAGCTGATATCGATTTTATCCATACTATTTTTAAGTTTAGAAATATCTTCTTTTAATTCACTTTTAATATTAGCTAAATCAGCCTTTGTAGCCATAGTATCGTTTAAATTATCTATAATACTTTTAATATTATCTATATCGTTTTTTAGCAACTTGATATCGTACTTTGTGGCTAAATCATTTTGCCTTTCATCCATTAACTCAGTAATGACCTCGGCAAGATCCTCACTCATCCCCTTTAAAACTAATTTTTTATATGCTACGTGTGCGTCTATCATAAGTATCTATTTATAGTTATTATTTGTTTATAATATAGTTAACTAAAGATATTTTCAAAAGCTAAATTAAATTTATAAACTATTAAAAATATTTTTCAATAGAATTAAATGATATTGATTTTTAAAATATTAATCACTAGAGTAGGCAGATATTCACATTGTACCCCAAGGAGGGGAATTTTTATGATTTAAAACAATAATAATTTAGATAGTTAAAAAAGAAATTTAAGAGTGGACTTTTTAACTTTTTTTTAGAACCGAACTCCAAAACGTTTTGCCGACGTTAATAGAGTTTTTTATTGCCGAACTGAACACCGACAACGGTTTCAGAATAGTAGTATATTACCTATTCGTCAAGCTATTTGTTGTTGGTGTTTAAGAAAAATTATAATAACCACAACAAATGGTAACATTTAGTGATAGCATTACAACAGGAGCAGCGAGTTCCAAGACCTATATATAAAGAAGCACAAGTATACTATAACGACTTCAATGCAGAAAGACGTTCCAAGAAATTCACTCAAAAAGCCCACGAGTTCAATTTTATATGCAAAGCTACGAACTCTAGTATTCCTATCACAAGAAAAGAACAAGACCTACTAGCTAACATAAGTAATATTATAAAAGTATCCCCTAAGGGTTTAGCTTATTTATCGCATGCCGAATTGTCCAATCTAACCGGTAATAACAAACGCCAGAATAATATTATGCGTAAAAACTTAAGCCATATACTTCAGAGCAAATGGAAGAAGATGACAAAAGTTGACGGAGTGGTCATGAGTAAAGTTATTATCTTCAAGCATACTACTGACGGCGAGATGATATTGAACAACCCTAGAGAATATTACGAAAAAATTAAAGCGGGCACTCTAATGCCCATTTCTATATATAAGGATGAAAAGAATATTATAAGAAATAGATCTATAAAATCTAATTTTTATAAAAATTCTAATTTAGAAATTGAAAATAAAATCCCTATTTTAACTCAAGCAGAAAAAAGTTGTTGGCATGAGGCCTATGGTAAGGAAGAAACAAGATCTGCGGTCATAAAGCACAAACCTCTTGCAAATAAACGTAAAAAGGTTACTAACGAACAACGTCAAGCAAGAGTTTATTCGCCAAAATTCAAACAATACGATAAGCCAAAGAGCCTAGGCGACCATTATCCACTAACTACCGAGGAATGCTTGAAACTTCAAAATCGTTCAGGTCGTGATTTCACTTTGAATGCAATGAATGAAATATTACTAGATATGTCCAGGAAACCTAAACTTCAAGGACATATTTTTGTTTCAAAGGCTCGGTTTATGGCGTATATGGCTACCGTCTACAGATACGAGGGACGGGATACAGTTAAAACCTCTAACTCGAGCTTTAAGATAATGGCTAGAGCTACCAAGGCTGAGGTAATTGCTTATACAACGCAAACTCAAAGAGATGAATTTATGGCAACATTTGAACAAGCAGCTATAGATTTTCCTACGTCTGAAAATAGGTTCAAGGCTAAAATAGCTTGTACCTTGCCACCTATGATTAGTTATAAGTTACTATCGAGTATTAAGAGCATATCATTTAAAAATGATATGTTGGAAATTTGTTTAGTCAATCAACTAAATATAGACCACCACAAGCAAGCGATACTGAAAGAAGCTAAGGCTGTAGACTGTAAAATAGATTGTATTTCAGTTTATTGTAGTTAAGCAACAAATAATAATTGATATATACAAATAGCAATGTATATTTGTATACAATAATATAAATATAAAAGCATACAAATATATGAAAATATTAGGAGTCTTAAATCAAAAGGGAGGAGTAGGAAAAACTACTTTATCTACATGTTTATCAGTAGCTTTTGAGGAAGATAATAAAAAAGTAGCTCTTATTGATTTAGACCCACAAGCTACCGCTTGTTTTTGGAGTGATACAAGAAACAAAAATACTCCAGCAGTAGTTTCTATCCAACCAGTGAGACTTAAATCAATGATTAATGCAGCACGAGATGCTAATACTGATATCGTGATTATTGACGGTGCTGCTATACAGAAAGAAATTGCTTACGATGTTGCTCAATTTGCGGACTATATAATAATTCCAACAAAAACAGCTGTATTTGATGTTACGTCAATGCAAGAGACAGTAAAAATAATAAAAAAAAATAATGTTCCTTATAGTATAATTTTAAATATGGTTTCTCCTAGCGGGCAAGAGATTGATGATTTTAAAAAGATGACTAGTGATCTTAATATACCCCTCTGTAATACTAGTATAGGTAATCGCAAAGACTTTTTTAGAGCTCAAAATATGGGTCTAGCTGTTCAAGAATATGATAGAGAAGGTAAGGGAGCAGAAGAAATTATACAAGTATACAAATATATAATCAAACAATTATATACTTAAACAAATATGTATCTATACAATCATACTCTTAAACAATAAAATATGAGAGGTCATATGGGTCAGTTAGTTAGAAATACTACGCAAGGAAGTTCAATAGAAGCAATGGA
>NZ_JARJFB010000141.1:0-4465 GCF_034554655.1 Candidatus Megaera venefica | reverse complement strand
AAAATATTCACTCTATATTACAATCTAAAATTGAAAAACAAGATGCTGATAGTATTCTTCAATATGCTACTGAAAGTTATTGGCTAATGTCAGGGATTAAAAAACCTGAATAAAACTTAATATACACTCAAAAAAATCCTTCTACTTCTCTGTACTTAAGTTAACAATGCCATTAAATAAATACAGGCCTATCTTGTGTTTGCTTATAAAATCTACTATTCTTCCATCCATATTAGAAAGATAATGTTGAAGGGAATTTATGTTGGACAAAATATTGGAATCGGCTTTAAAGAAGATCGATGTTGCAAAAACCTCCCGCCAGTTACAAGATATTAAGGTTGAATTTCTTGGCAAGTCGAGCTTGATAAATCAAGAAATGAGTAAGCTTGGTAATGTGCGTCCAGAAGAACGTAAGGAGTTGGGGCAGAAGATCAACCATGTTAAGGGACAGATTCAAACTGCAATAGATGAACAAGCGGAGGTTACTCAGCAAGCAGAATTAGTGCTTAGATTTGAATCTGAAAAGTTAGACCTGACAGTACCAGCAAGACCAAGAGCTTGTGGTAGTATCCATCCGGTAACTCAATGTATGGAAGAGTTAATACAAGTATTTGCCAAATATGGCTTTGACATAAAAGATGGACCAAGTATCGAAGATGATTGGTATAATTTTACCGCTTTGAATATCGATGAGAATCATCCAGCGCGCCAAATGCATGATACATTTTATCTTAAGAAAACCGATGATAAGACTAAATTGCTCAGGACTCATACTTCGCCAATTCAGATACGGACAATGCAAAATGAAAAGCCTCCATATCGCTTTATTGCTCCAGGTAGAACATACCGCTCTGATTCTGATTTAACTCATACACCAATGTTTCACCAAATTGAAGGCCTTGTGATCGATAAGAATATCCATATGGGGCATTTGAAATATGTGATTATTGATTTTATCAGGAATTTTTTTGAATGTTCAGATATTGAAGTGCAATTTAGGCCAAGCTTTTTTCCATTTACTGAGCCATCGGCAGAAGTTGATATTAGAATGAACAAAAATGACAAATGGCTTGAGGTGCTTGGTTGTGGTATGGTTCACCCTAATGTACTCAAGAACGTGGGGCTTGATCCAGATGAATATCAAGGTTTTGCTTTTGGTCTTGGCGTGGAGCGCTTTGCGATGTTGAAATACGGTATTCGAGATTTACGTCAGTTTTTCGAAGGAGATATGCGTTGGCTTAATCATTATAATTTTCGTGCGCTTGATATACCAACGCTTGCAGGGGGGTTGACAAGATGAGATTTACATTATCATGGTTAAAACAGTTTTTGGAGACCACTGCTTCGCTTGAGAAAATAGCTCATACCCTTACAATGACTGGTCTTGAGGTAGAAGATATTGAAGATAAAGCTCAAGATTTAGTTTCTTTCGAAGTAGCAGAGATCTTGGAGACCGCACAGCATCCAGATGCAGATAAGCTCAAAGTTTGTAAGGTTCAAACAAAATCGGCAATAGTTCAGATTGTTTGTGGAGCGGCAAATGCTAGAGCTGGTATCAAGGTGGTGCTAGCTAAAGTGGGTACCCTAATACCTAATGGAAACTTCAAGATAAAAGAGTCAAAAATACGAGGAGTCGACAGTTTTGGCATGATGTGTTCATACGATGAGCTGCTTTTAGGTAAAGATAGCGATGGAATAATAGAGCTAGCTGACAATGCTATAATAGGTGACTCTGTTGCTTCATATCTTGGTATCGATGATCCTGTCATTCATATCAATATCACGCCAAACAGAGCTGATGCTCTTGGTGTATATGGCATAGCTAGAGATCTTGCCGCTTCAGGAATTGGTCAGTTAAAAACGTTAGAAATTCCCTCAATTAAGGAGAGCTTTGAAACAAGTTATAGCCTAGATGTAAAAGATGATAAGGCGTGTCCGCTATTTGCCTTGCGAGAAATAAAAGGGCTTAAAAACAAAGAATCACCATTATGGCTGAAGAGCTTGATGGAAAATATAGGTATTGGTTCAATTTCAGCTTTGGTTGATGTGACAAATTACATCTCTTATAGTTTTGGTCAACCAATGCATGCATATGATGCAAATAGAATTAATGATGGCCTGATAGTAGATGCCTCAAGCTCAGAAATTTCATTTATGGCGCTGAATGGCAAGGAATATGTTACAAAAAATGGTGATATAGTAATCAAGGATAGCAAAGAGGTTAATTGTTTAGGTGGAATTATTGGTGGTCAAAATAGTTCGTGTAATGAAAATACAACCAATATCCTTCTAGAGGCGGCTAGTTTTAGCTCTGATTACATAGCAAAAACAGGACGACGTATTATGGTGGATACTGATTCTAGATATCGTTTTGAGCGTAATGTTGATAGGGAATTTACACTCAAGGCACTAGATTTAGCTACGCATTTGATTATGGATATTTGTGGTGGTGTAGCTTCGAAAATTAAATCCATAGGTATTTCAACGCTCCCTGTTAGGAAAATAGATTTTTCTTCGGATTTTTTGAAGTTAAAGACAAATATTAGTCTGGATATCAAACAGATCTCTACCATTTTGCAAAAATTAGGCTTTCTATGTGTTGATAAAGATGACTCAATCGAGATAACTATACCTAGTTGGCGCTATGATGTATCGATTAAAGAAGATATTGTTGAAGAGATTGTAAGGATCTATGGCTACGATAATATTCCGGAAGTTCGACTTCCTTTTGCCAATATATCAAGAATCGTTCCCTCTGATCAAAGAAGGTTATCTGATATTAAGCGTCTGCTTGCAAGTAGTGGCGGTTATACTGAAGTTGTTACTTGGTCATTCATGGATAGTCAAAAAGCAAAATATTTTGCAACTTTAAAAGACGAACTTACTTTGCAAAATCCAATTAGCTCAGACCTTGACTATATGAGACCATCGATATTGCCTAATCTTTTAGCAATTTGTCGTAATAATTTGAACAGGTCTTTTCATGATGTATCGCTATTTGAAGTAGGTCCTATTTTTCAAGATACTAGTGACCGTTTGATAAATAGTGTTTGTGCGATAAGAACTGGTCATACTGCAAATAAAAATAGCCATAGTGATAGAAGAGCATACGATGTTTTTGATATAAAAGCTGATATGGCAATCATTTTGAACTCCATAGGAATTGATATTGACAAATGTCAGATCAGAGACAATGCCCCTTCATACTATCACCCCACGAGATCAGGAAGCCTTTGTCTTGGTAAAAATGTTCTGGCTTACTTTGGCCAAGTTCACCCTATGATAGCCAAGAAGTTTGATATTGAACCAGATATACTCACTTTTGAGTTGAACATTAATGAGTTGCCACTGCGCCCAGAGAAATATGGAAAAAGGTCTGAGTATGCTACTTCAGACTACCAAATGATTACTAGGGATTATGCTTTTATTGTGGATCAATCATTGCCTGTAGCGGATTTATTAAATTTTATCAGAGGTGTTGATAGGAAATTAATTAGGACAGTAGATTTATTCGATATTTATAGTGGCCAGAAGATAGAACCTAGCAAGAAGTCGGTTGCTTTATCTGTAAATATTCAAGACGATAATAAGACATTGACCGAATCAGATATTGCTGAAATAAATAAGAAAATAATTGAAGGTATAGGGCAAAAATTTAGCGCCACCTTGCGGGATAGTTGAATTTTAATTTTCTAAGGTTATAAAAATGAATCAATTACTTGCAAAAAGTGCCCAAACTGTATCACATTTCTATTTGAACAATATCACAATGCAGTCAACTAATCGTAAATCACACTATCTGCAGCAATCATCAACTCTACACTGTGCCATGGTACTAATTCAGAGGTCATGGACGGAGATAAAATGATATTTAAGAAATCCGTTGGTTCAGTGGTATTAAATAGATCATAATACATAACAGACCAATGTACTATTTTATCAATTTTCTCTTTTATTGTTGGGTCATTGTCAAGACGTAATGGACTTAAAATATCTTTCATCTCAATATAGCTTAGGTAGTCCCTCCGTCAAAACTCTCCCCGCCTGAATTAACAAGGGGTTTCATGTCATAAACAGCTTACAAAATCCATAAGAAAATGGTATAATTACCGCATAAAGCTTACGGATTTTAAAATTATGCCTATAGAAAATATTACTTTTCTCCAAAAACAAGAAAGGTTATTTGAAGAGAAATTATCTACAAAACTAAATCCTAAAAACAAGTTATATAAACTAAGGGATTTAGTAAATTGGTCTGAACTTGAAGCCAGAGCATTGCCTAACATTGAAATCAAGCAATTTGGTAGAAATAAGAAAGATCATAGAGTAATGCTAGCACTATCAATGCTTCAAGCTATGTACAACGGTTCTGATTCGTTTACGGAGGAAGAGCTAAAGGAAAATATTTATTGGCAATATTTTTGTGGTTATGAATATTTGCAGCAAGATCTTGATGTGTCTGAAG
>NZ_JARJFB010000140.1:0-4508 GCF_034554655.1 Candidatus Megaera venefica | reverse complement strand
AACGAACAAAGCAGCACAAGAACTTGAAGCAAAGCTTGGCATTAAGGTACATACGACCGCATCACTGAGGATGCAATTGCAATATGATCGAGGTATGGAGAAAGTATCTGTTGGCCTTGATTCTCAGTATTACAAAGACCCATTTTATAGTGTGAAAGAGGGAATATTATCTGCAAAGAGCCTGCTTGTGCTCGATGAAGCAAGTATGCTGGATGTTGCGACATCTGATTATTTTGTCTCTGAAGTCCAGAAGTCTGGAGCTAAGTTACTCGCATTAGGTGATAATAACCAGAATCAGGCAATAGGCTCTAAGGGAGCGTTTGCTAGAATGGGAGAGATGGCAGGTCGTAATATCTTGAGCGAAGTAAATCGTCATAAGAATAAGGACGAAGAGATAAGACAATTGCATATTGAAGCGACTTCGGCACTTTGTAATTATCAAGTATCAAAGGCAATTTCTATCTATGAGCAACTCGGCAGGATCAATATTTTAGACAATGAGAGAGATAAGGAACAGGCGATTGCTACAGAATATGTGAAGCAATCAATGTCAATTGCTAAAGCAGAAGGGATTAGCATTAATGAAGCAGTCAAAAAAATAGTTATCAGCAGCTATACCAATGAAGAGATTAAAAATTTAAATGGCTTAATTCGTGATTCGTTTAAAAGAGCTGGCGTTTTAAGCCAGGGTAATAAGTTCATTTCTGGCGGGGTACATGGTAATTCTAGCATGGTGGAATTGGCGGAAGGTGACCGCATAATATTCACCAGCAATTTAAAGGAGAAAGAGGGCATTGGCGGTGTCTTAAATAATGAGCTTGCTACTGTCCGAAAGCTAATCAAAGTGGATGGGCTTGGAGTGGGTGAGTTTCTGGTGGATGTTGAAGGGGCAACTGGAATACGTACTGCTGTAATACGCACGGGAGAGCAGGGGCGAATAGTTACTTTTAGGCATGGTTATGCGGTAACGAATCATGCGGTACAAGGGGCGACTGTGCCATACAAGATATTTTCAATGGATCGCTATAGTGGTTTTGAGGCTACTTTGGTTGGCTTAACACGTCACCAGATTGATTGTCAGATCTTTGCAGCCAAAGATACGCTTGAGAATGAGGTATACAAAACAAAGGATTTAGATGTAGAGTCCGCGCGGCAAGAGTTTCAGGCCATGGGCTATGAGTATGTCCAGAAATTCAATGATGAAGGCAGGGGATACTGGCAAAAACAAGATATACCTTTATGGAAGTTGGGGCTAGGTCTGCTTACAAGCAAACGTAGCGACTTAAGCTTTGCCATAGATGCCTCTTATGGCCATGAATCAATTGGGTTGCAGAAACAATTAAATAGCCATCAGGCTCAGCTAGAGGCTTTAAGAGTTGATTTAACTGGACACGAACAAGAGCTAATAAAATTTGAAACCGCAGCGAACACAAAGCTGATAATAGATAATGCGGAGCTGACACAATTCGAAGCATTTGCTAAAGAGCATTTTAAAGTTACGGAAGATATTGTTTTTGACATAACTGAGGTAATGTCTGCGCCCGAGAGATTTAGCGTAAGCGGTAAGGTTGGTAATATTCATGATTTAGAGAATCATTTAACGGCGTTAAAGGGCGGTATACATTCCCCAGGACAATTGCATGAACAAATGGCTGCACTTAATTGGAGTGATCTGTCCAAACAAGATCAGGATTTATTACTTTGGAGTTACATAGACAAAGAAGAGAGAGTCGAGCTAGAGCAGCATTTTTCTAAAGCGCAAAGTTTAAAAGAAGAAGTTCTTGATAAGGCACAAGATGCAAGTGGAATATGGGATAAGTTAAAAGAATCTGGTTTGAAAGGACATGACTCATTAACTGGCAATTATGCGATAGTTAAAGACTATCTGGCAGCAAGACAGAAAGTAGCCGAGTCGTGGGCTCAGCAAGAAATATTCAATAAGCAATTATCATCAGCTAAAATACAGCGTCTGTTAGTAGTAGCAATTGAGGAAAAATATTTGTTAAAGCTTGAGTTTGTAGCTACAAATACAAGTGGCCTTGACAAGGCGCTAAAAAGTTTTGAGAGGCAGAAAGCAAAATCAGATGAGGAGCAACTAAAGAAAAATCCAGAATACCGGATAAATTCTGTAGAAACAGACCGCCAGATCTACCTACAGGATTTGAAGAAAAATGCCGCTTTTAAAGAGATTATCAGCAACAGCAATTTATTTGTCGCAGATATATTGCATTCGGCAACGGAAGGAACGGATCTACATAACTTAGCAAGTTCTATTGAAACGCACGGCAGAGAAACCGCTTTGGCCAAATCACAGCGCACAGAATTAGCTAATAAAATACTGGCTAATTGGCATAAAACCGGTGATATAGATAATACAGAAAAAGATAACACTCAAGCCAAATTCTCCAAGATAACTGCACAGCTAAACATTAATTATAATACGCTCCAGAAGCATGCTGGTCATACGACTGCGAAGCATTACTTTAGCAAAAAAGTAAATAATAGTTTAGGCAATAGTAGTGATTACCAAGAAATCATGCATGCGATATCCAAAGCAGGAAGCCAAGGCGTAGGGGCAAGTGATATAGCTAGCTTAATTAAGGCGCATGATGGTCTTTGTGAGCATATAGAATTGACGAGCACTCATATAGAAGAGTTAAAACAAGATCGTTTGTTGGTGCAGAATAATTTAAATAGCAGCAGGTTTAGATTAAAAGAGCTTAAGGCCTATCAGGAAACAGAATTTCCGCACTTCATCAGCACATTATACAAAGATGGTAGCGAGGTTGTTATTGCCAAGTTTAATGAGTTGCTAAAGGTCAGCAGCGATCCTACTCAGTTAGCTTCGGTCATTAGCAGTAGTCCCGAGATGTTAGGGCGATTAAAAGCCCGTAGTTTAATTGCCAAAATATTTGGCTCTGATGAGCGAAAAGCGGTTGATATAAATTTAGCAAAATTAGGTGACAGACTATCACAATATATAAAAGGCAAAAATGAAATGCAGCAATTACATCAGGATGAGAAAAGCGGAAAATATGTAGGCAGGTTAGCGGAGATTGACAGAGAGCTCGGTGCTTTGCGAGCTTCATTACCGAGCCACCAAGAAATCAGTATTCTTGAAGATATTGACACCATACAGTCACGCATATTAAAGGATAGCGAAGACATCACCACAATTGATAGATTCAGCAAAGAACTTAACAAATTGCTTGGTGATGATAAAGCGCAAGACGCATTATTTAGTTATCAGACCAAACATAATGTATTTTTTACTAGCAACAAAGCCAAGCAAGGTCAAGAGCATGGAGCAAGTGAAGCTGAATTAAAGCAAGAGCTACAAAGAAAAGCTACATACATTAAAAACGGTCAGAATAGCAAACAAAGCAGCAAGCCATCTTTGACGTTTGAAGAAGTCAGGAATGGATTAAATCAAACAATAGTAGCTGAGATATTCCGCCAATATGCACCAATCCATAATGCGGACGGCAAGATACAAAAACGAGCTGCTCATATATCCTGTGGAAGTTTGAGTATGGATCTTGGCAATAAGCTTGGTTTGTGGAAGCGGTTTAGCGATGGGACGAAGGGCGATATATTCTCCTTCGTTGAAAAGGCAACTGGTTGCAGCAAGTTTGAGTCATTAGAGATTGTGGCAAATCATGCTGGTATTGCTGCTACAACAAAAGGTGAGTTTAAAACCTCAGCTACGAATAATATTCAAGCAAAAGCAATAAATAATATTGAATCTCAGCCAAGGGATGAGTGGGTAGCGCATGGGGTAATACCCGAAAGCGTTGCCGAGGCATTTAATCCTGTAAAAGATTTAGGGTTTTTGGTTAAAAAAGGCAAGCTAGCGACAGATAATAAAATAACCAATACATATAAATACAGAAATATAGATAGCAAGCTTCTAGGGTTTGCAGTGCGTATAGAGGAGGGCGGAACTGGCAATAAAAAGGTGTTGCCTGTAGCCTATTGCCACAATGAGGCAAGCGGTAAATCACGCTGGATGTCAAAGGGCTTTAGTGACAATGGCACTAAGCCTATCTATGGATTAGAGAAACTAGCTCAGCACCCAAGTCAGCCCATATTAATAGTTGAGGGTGAGAAGACGGCGGATGCTGCTGCCAAATTATTGCCCGATCATACGGTAATATCGTGGATGGGAGGAGCGCAAAGTGTCGATAGGGTTGATTGGAGCAAGCTTAGCAACAAAATTATAACCATCTGGCCAGATAATGACGTTCCTGGCTTATCAGCTGCTAAAAACATAGAGGAACATATAAATAATCATAATGGTTTTGCTGGTCTTGTTTCGGTGATTGATACGAAGCAATTATGCTTACCGCAGAAATGGGATTTAGCTGATGATTTACCGGATCACTTGGCTAGAGAGCAACTAAATCACATAGTGGTTAATGCAAGCAGTAGCTCTAGCCAAGAACTTGATGTGCTTAATCTTGAAGCGAGAGCCCGAGAACAACGAAGCAATAGAATTGCTCTGAGCT
>NZ_JARJFB010000139.1:0-4635 GCF_034554655.1 Candidatus Megaera venefica | reverse complement strand
CTATGGCTCATTTTATGATCAAATTCGAAGGGAGAATTTAAGTGCCTATAATCGAATTTACACAAATAGATGGAAAGTCTCGTTGCTAAAGAATTACCCCCATTTGCTTCTTACTCAAATTACAATAATAAAATACAGCTTGAAGCATTATTGAGCTTATCGTGGGTGGACAACCTGCCCGAAGAAATAAATAAGTTTATACTCAAATACTATACCTTATTTGAATATAAAATGATGAACGATGCCCACAATATTTTTTTACAAGCTAATTTAGCTATGGATTATCAATCTAGTAACGAAGACTCTATTGATTTAGTCGCAGAAGCTGATGAATCTTTCGATATCTTATAGAACGAAGATCTGAGTCTTCTTTGATAAAGGCTTAAATTATGGTGTTGTTGGACGATGATTTAATAAATTTTAGCGCTTAAAAAAGCTACTAGGTAAAATTATTTTATGCATATAGGAAAAATCATATATAGATATGCACATTGAAGTAATAAATGCTATAATAACTCATGAAATTAAATCACTCTTAATCCAAAACTAACATTTAAAATGAAAATATTATTGTCTCAGGAATTCCTTATTCAAAACAAAGTATATAACCTGATAAAATACTCTGTTTTATTTTTTGGTTTTTGTATATTCAGCCTGACACTGATTAACTCCCACGATGACGTACAAAAATTTGGGGCGATATTTTCTCTGGTTTGCATCCCGTTATGTTTTTTGGGTTTGACGAATAACTTAATCAAAACAGATATTGAAGATGGTAGCCTTGAATATCTATTAATAACCTCTTCAGCCCAAAAAATAGTTTTATCTAAGTTTCTTGTACTAAGCCTCATTACGCTTTTTTGTTTTGTTTTAGTGAACCCATTATTAGCTATTTTTTTTAATTTACAATTCTATCAAGTTGTTATTCTGTTATTAACATCTTTATTACTTATAACTCTCAGCTCAGCATTAATAGTACTAATAGCATCGATACAAGGATATTTTCGTTCTAATACTAATTTTTTTGCTATTTTAGTTATGCCCTTGATCCTGCCTAATATAATTCTTGCTGGAATCCTTACTCAAAATCTACAAGAAACTCATTTACTCGTAATAATGCTTGGTATAAATTTAGTAATTATTCCTCCAACACTTTATCTCTCAAGTTACCTTATTGATAATATTTACAACATCTGATTTAGAAACACTCCTCTGCATAGGTAAAAAGTTTGTTACAACGAGATCAATACATTAAGATTGATCTAAACTGGTGTTTATATAATTAACCTATGTCAATAAATTCATGTTAGATATATTCCTTAGCAAACTAAAGTTTTTGCTTAAAAGCCCGATGCTACTTTTTGTCTATGGTATTATTAGTAAATGGTACATTATGGTCATGGTTTCGGCTATTATTGTTGCTTATTGGGTGCTTCAAGGCCTGACCCAAGCTGGGGTGCTTCAAGCCGCTGAAGAAGTAGTATCTAAGGCCCTAAGTGATACAAAATCTGTCGCTAGATATTGCGTTCCAAAAATCACAAGGCTTGAAGATTTTTGGGAATGCCTCCAAAGTCCGCCTAAGTACGAAGCAACTCCTGACGAAATTCATCTGGAAAAAACTGTAAAAAATTTGCTAGATTTTGAAAACTATGACCAAACAAAAGACCCTTATGCAGACAAAGATTCCAATGGATCTTTATAAAGAACGTATTTTTTATACTAGTAAAGATAACTTTTTTCTGAGCAAACCGAGCTAAATTATTGCCAATGCCAGATATCTCAAGTTATAATGACCATCAATCTAATTTAAATTTAAGATAATCTATGTCAGAAGATATTTTGCCAGACGATCCAGATAAGACCACAAGAAGGGATTTTATGACTTTAGCCGCGACCGGTATGACTGCAGTTGGAGCAGCCTGCGCAGCTTGGCCTCTTATAGACTCATTAAATCCATCAGCAGATGTCTTGGCTATGTCAGCTATAGAAGTTGATATTTCTAAAGTAGAGCCAGGTCAAACTATGACCGTTAAATGGCGAGGAAAACCTGTTTTTATAACAAATAGAACCGAAGCCGAAATTCAAGAAGTTGTAAACACTCCTTTAAAGGATTTAGTTGATCCAGAACCAGACTCCGCACGGGTTAAGGATGGTCATGCGAAATGGTTGGTTACTATTGGTATATGCACACATCTTGGTTGCGTCCCTTTGTCAAATAAAGGTGATTTTCAAGGATGGTTTTGCCCTTGTCATGGATCTCACTACGACAAGTCTGGCAGGGTCAGAAAAGGACCGGCTCCTCTAAACTTAGCTGTGCCTCCTTATGAGTTTTTATCAGATACTAAAATAAAAATTGGCTGATTATGAATAACAACAAACTAAATAGCCCCTCTAGTAAATCAACTGGAATTATCGCGTGGATTGACTACAGACTTCCCATCTTTTCTTGGATGTCTCACTTTGCAGTATATAAAACCCCTAAAAACCTAAGCTATCTTTGGAGTTTAGGCTCAATTGCCGGAATAGCTTTATTAATTCAGATTATCACTGGGATTATACTTGCAATGCATTATACGCCCCACGTTGATCATGCATTCGATAGTGTTGAGAAAATAATGCGCAATGTCAACTATGGTTGGTTATTACGCTATATGCACGCCGTAGGAGCTTCGATGTTTTTTGTTGCCGTATATCTACATATTTTCAGAGGTATATATTACGGATCGTATAAAGAGCCCAGAGAGCTTTTGTGGATGATTGGTCTAGTTATATTTTTAACTATGATGGCAACTGCATTCATGGGGTATGTACTTCCATGGGGTCAAATGAGCTATTGGGGTGCAACGGTAATTACGAATCTTTTTTCCGCTATTCCCATAGTTGGAGAAAGTATAGTTACATGGCTTTGGGGCGGTTTTTCTGTAGATAACCCTACTCTTAATAGGTTTTTCTCCCTGCATTATTTACTTCCATTTGTTATTGTTGGGCTCGTTATATTGCATATTTGGTCACTACACACGCATGGATCCAATAACCCTACAGGCGTAAAGTTGAAAAAAGAAGATATGATTCCTTTTCATCCTTATTACACCATCAAAGATTTCTTTGGTTTTGGAATTTACTTCCTAATATTTGCTTATTTTATATTCTATAAACCTAATTTGCTTGGTCACCCTGATAATTATACGCCGGCGAACCCTTTAGTAACACCAGCACACATAGTCCCAGAGTGGTATTTTTTACCGTTTTATGCAATACTTAGGGCCGTCCCCTCTAAACTTGGCGGGGTGTTGTTAATGTTCGGTAGTATCCTAATTTTATTTGTACTACCATGGCTTGACAGATCAAAAGTTCGGAGCGCAAACTACAGGCCTCTATACAAATGGGCTTTTTGGCTTTTCGTAATTGACTGCCTTGTTCTAGGGTATGTCGGAGGTAAGCCCGCTGAAGAACCTTATTTAACGGTCAGTAGGATTGCAGCTACATATTATTTTTTTCATTTTTTAATTATCATACCTACTATCGCGAAATTTGAAAAACCCCTCCCTCTTCCACATAATGTAGAAGAAGAGGAAAAAATGCATAAAGATGATATAATTTAATAATTAGATATGAAAATGTATAAAATAATATCCCCACTTCTTGCTAGTATATTGGTAATTTTCATGATTCCAAATGCCTTTGCGTCCTCTGGTGCACAAGAGCCAAAACAACTAGTTTGGCCATTCGAAGGCGTTTTTGGAACATTTGATCGCCAGGCAGCTCAAAGAGGAGCTCAGGTATATCTCGAGGTTTGTTCAGCTTGCCATGGATTGAACCATCTTTACTACAGAAATCTTAAAGATTTAGGCTTTGCTGATGCTGAGATCAAAGAAATAGCTGCCAAAAAAGATGTTAAAGACGGACCAAACGACACGGGAGAAATGTTTGATCGCCCAGCAACACCGTCTGACAGATTTGTATCACCTTATCCTAATTCAGAAGCTGCAAGAGCTGCAAATAATGGAGCTTTCCCTGTTGATTTATCCTTGATCGTCAAAGCAAGAGAAGATGGAGCAAACTATATATATTCCTTACTAACTGGTTACCAAGAACCACCTTCGCACGTTACAATGATGCCTGGTTTAAATTATAACCCCTATTTTGAAGGCGGACAAATATCAATGCCTGCTCCACTTTCTGCCGATCAAGTTACCTTTATGGACGGAACTTCAGCCACGGTTGACCAAATGGCTCGTGACGTTACCATCTTCTTACAATGGGCAGCAGAACCAGAAATGGAGCATCGTAAATCCATGGGATTAAAGGTAATGATATTTCTATCAGTCTTCACTATATTCTTTTTTATTGCTAAAAAGAGAGTTTGGAAGGACGTTAAGTAGGCATTAGCACATCTACCTTTTAAACTTCATTGGGCTGTTGTTTTTCCCTCAGAAGAAAACCCACCGGCAACACAAGAAAATACCAGGCTAAGGCCGGTATGTTCTTGTGAGCTCTCAGGATAAAATTACCCTGAACTTATTTCCATTAATGTCCAAATAAAAATTAAGTATTTTGTAGTCTCTCCGTCAAAACTCTAAATTTTTGATATAATTTCAAGAATTTCAAAAATAAATCACCGCACATTCATTTTTT
>NZ_JARJFB010000138.1:0-4680 GCF_034554655.1 Candidatus Megaera venefica | reverse complement strand
AACACCAAAATTTTACCTTCTTGGCAAAAAAATAGCTCAAAAAATGAATGTGCGGTGATTTATTTTTGAAATTCTTGAAATTATATCAAAAATTTAGAGTTTTGACGGAGAGACCAACTATGGATAAGATAAATATTAGATTTAGTTATGTCCGGCAAGAAACATAGTCATACCGGGCTTGATCTGGGATTTTGGGCAACCAGCAGAAGCTCCATAAGTCAGGTTCAGTAAAGGATATATTGACTAGGTAGTTTTTACTTGAAGAGGTTAGCTTATTAATATAATTAATGCCCAGTAGAGCCGAACCCGCTAGTTCCTCTGTTAGTTTCCTCTAATGAGTCAACTTCTTCTAAAATTACGTGTTCATATTTAGCAATCACCATTTGAGCAATGCGCATACCGCGCGTTATGGTAAAATCACTTTTTCCATGATTTATAAGTATAACTTTTAGTTCTCCGCGATAGTCTGCATCTATTGTACCTGGACTGTTAAGCACTGTAATACTATTCTTTGCTGCTAGACCAGAACGTGGCCTTATTTGCGCTTCAGTGCCACGAGGTAGCCCGAGTGCAATTCCCGTTGGTACAATCTGCACGTCGCCGGCCTTAATAATTAAGTCCGCATCTATAGCAGCGGAAAGATCCATACCAGCACTTTGATCTGTTGCATAATGTGGTAGAGGAAGATCCTTTGCATGATCTAGCTTAATAATAGAAACTTTTGTCATCACGGATAGTTGTTATTTTAATGATTGATTTAAGTAATAAAGCGACTTTAATATATTGCGAGCATGTTACCGCAGTACCATTATCCAGTCAAGTTGTAATAGCTTAGAACTACGTTGTCAACCTAGTAGTGGTTGTACAAATTTTACTTTTATGCCAAGATAACGGTATAATTTTTATGGAGTAAAAAATAATGCAACCGATATTGCAACTGCAAGAAATGAAGCTAGTGGGTATTAGCTGTAGGACTAATAATGATCACATATTTGAAAGCGATCCATCAATTAATAAAATTGCTGCCACTGTACAAAAATACTTTTATGAAACTTTAGCTGAAAAAATCCTGCACCGTAAAAAGCCAGGAACCACTTACTGCGCCTATACAAATTACGAAAGTGATTTCACTGGCGATTATACCTTTTTTATCGGGGAAGAAGTCAAATCTTTTGAAAACGTACTTACAGAATTTAGGACTCTAACTATACCTATTCAAAATTATGCAAAATTCACCAATGGGCCTGGACCTATGCCAGAAGTGTGCATAGATATGTGGAAAAAAATATGGGCTATGAGTTCCTCTGAGATAGGTGGTGACCGAGGTTACATTACTGATTTTGAAGTATATGATGAACGCGCTCATGATCATCAAAATGTGACACTTGATATTTACATTGGCCTCAAAAAATGAATATCGAATTTACGTCTACACCGCAAAGCTCAGAGATTGATTTTCTTACTCAAAAAATTAACCAAGAAACTAGTGAATTTGGTTCGGCTTATCCTTTTGCGTTTTTTATTCGAAATAAGGTAGGCGAGATTATTGCTGGTTGTAATGGTTCTGTGGTGTTTGGCGGTATCTATACAGATCAATTGTGGGTCCGCCCAGATTATCGTGGATCTGGTTTGGGCCTGAAGCTTATGAAACAAGTGCATGATTATGGTCTCAAACTAGGGTGCCAGATTGCTACCGTTAGCACGATGAGTTTTCAGGGCGCTAACACATTCTATGAAAAATTGGGATATGTAGTTGATTTTGAGAGATCAGGTTATACACAAAATTCCAGTTGTATTTTTTTAAAGCGGAGTTTGTAATGTTTAAAGCAGCTTGGGAAAAAACAAGCATCACCTATCAATTACCACACGACATAGTGGAGCAAATGGTGCGGCTCGCCTATCCCGACAGAGAACTCATTTCATATGAATTGATTGCTGGCGGATGCGCTAACCTCAACATTAAAATTCTGCTGAAAGATGAAAAGCACCCGTTAATTTTACGTGTTTATTTGCGTGATAAAGATGCTGCCTACCGAGAACAAAAACTAGCCACGTTATTAAAAAAAACCGTGCCTATGCCTATGACGCTTTATATCGGAGAGATCGAGAGTTATCGTTTTGCTATTACAGAATTCATACATGGCATATCTCTGCGAGATCTTTTACTTGGTGATGCACCACATGATCTTAGCGCAATCATGTATGAAGTTGGCACGATTCTTTCGAAAATTACAGCGCATGAATTTTCAAGAGCAGGCTTTTTTGATAAAGAGTTGAATGTTATTAATGGATTACCTGATGATTTCGCTTTAACTTTTGCAAAAGAATGTTTACTTGCTACAAATGTTATTTCCACATTAGATTCAGATACTATTTCAAAGATCACTGCATACTTTGAAAAGTATAATCGCTTGTTTCCTAATAGTTATGAAAAACATCTTGTTCACGCCGATTTTGATCCTGCAAATATTCTTGTAAAACAGATTAGTGGCCAATGGAAAGTGAGCGCAGTGTTAGATTGGGAATTCGCTTTTTCGAACTCAGTACTACACGATGTCGCTAATATGCTTCGATATGCGCACAAAATGCCACCTGAATATCAGAATGGATTCCTCGCTGGGTTAAGTACTAATGGCATAGTATTGCCGAAAAATTGGCAAATTACTGTGAACTTATTAAACTTACTATCGCTACTCGATTGCTTAAAAAGATCAGATACAAAAGGTTCCCCCAATCAATGTGCTGATATTAGTGAACTGCTTGACCATATTTTATTAGAGTTATCCTATGAAACAAACAGGTCGTAATATTGCCAGCTATCTTTTCTTTTGATGATTGACTAAGAAAAGATAACGAGGTATTATTTCTTTATGATAAGCGTTAAGAAAATATAGTCATTCAATTTGGATTAGGAGCTAAGTGTAAGAAGTCCCAGCATATATATAATTAGGAGAGCGACGAACAACAACGCATATAAATTCAAAGTGGATAACTATAATATCAATGAATCAACGCATCGGGACATATATTACTCAAAAAATTGCTGGAGAGTCCTACAAGGCCTACGTGCCACCAAAATTACCACCCAAACCCCCTATAGATTTAGCCAGACTTTATCCTTATTTAGAAAAGGCAGCTATTGCATTGGCTGAGCTGAATAGCGTTCATAAGTCGATTCCTAATACCGCGCTTTTTGTTTATATGTATGTTCGTAAAGAGGCATTACTTTCAAGTCAGATTGAAGGAACACAAAGTTCATTTTCAGATTTGATGCTTTTTGAGCACCATCAGAAACCAAAAGTTTCATTGGATGATGTTGAAGAAGTATCTAATTATGTAAAAGCTATTACTTATGGCTTAAAAAGCCTAAAAGAAGGTTTTCCTCTATCACTCCGGTTGCTTCGCGATATTCATGGCGTGTTATTATCTGGTGAGCATGGCGCAGTTAAACTACCAGGAGAATTTAGACGCTCACAAAATTGGATTGGAGGCACAAGACCAGGCACAGCTTTATTTGTTCCTCCTCCAGTTGACCAGTTGAATCAATGCTTATCTGATTTCGAAAATTTTTTGCACGATAATACCCTACCCGTTTTAATCAAGGCAGGCCTTGCACATGTGCAATTTGAAACAATTCATCCCTTTTTAGATGGTAATGGCCGTTTAGGTAGATTATTGATTACGTTGCTTCTTTGCAATAGTGGTATGCTTGACGAGCCAATTTTATATTTGAGCCTTTACCTAAAGCAAAATCGGCATGTCTATTATGACTTGTTGCAAGAAGTGAGATTGCATGGTACCTGGGAAACATGGCTTGAATTCTTTTTAGAAGGAATATTTAACTCTTCAAAGCAAGCAATGCAAACAGCTCTTCTTATCAACAATCTGTTCGAGCAAGATATTAAGAAAATCTCCTCTTTAGGAAGAGCAAGGTTTTCTTGTGAACAAACTCTTGAATATTTAAAGAAATTACCACAAGTAACAACTACTTTGCTTGTTAGCGAGCTAGGTATGACAGCACCGACTGCTAGAAGCTCTCTCAATAATATGGTGTCTTTAGGTATTTTAGAAGAAATGAGTGGGAAAAAACGTGATAAAATATACGTATATCGTAACTATTTAAATATTCTTGAAGATGGTGCGCAACCATTTAAGCAATAAGTGTTACTTGAAAGATAACGGAATATTTTTGAGCGTGTAAGCTGCAACTGTAATAATCTTTAAAAAGGCAATGGCGGGAGTGACGGGACTCGAACCCGCGACCCTCTGCGTGACAGGCAGATACTCTAACCATCTGAGCTACACCCCCTTAGCCTCTTGCGATTGGTAATATATATCAGATTATAAAGACCCGCAAGCATAAATTCATATTTAGTTTTATGAATTATTAGAGCACCAACAACCTGCACTTAATTTGGCAAAAACCTTCCTCTTTGGTCTAGAATCCCAGAAACATACTATTGTCATCCTGAACTTGTTTCAGGATCTCAGGCAACGGAAGAAGATCCCGGATCAAGCCCGGGATGACCGTATTATACTATAAGATCCATGACCTAAGCCAGATCTGGCCTCAAGGCACCCCTCTCCTGAACTTAGATTTAACTAGTCCATCCACCGAAACTCCCACAAGGCAACAAATATAAGGGTTGCAAGATAAAAAGCTTGGTCAAATCCATAAGA
>NZ_JARJFB010000137.1:0-4770 GCF_034554655.1 Candidatus Megaera venefica | reverse complement strand
TGCCGTAATAGTCTGCGGAGAGGGTGGCGTTAGCTGCCTCTATGAAACAGGAATCTCTGGGAATAGGAAACTTAGTAAAATGATAAAGAAAGTTCTTGGTTTGGCAATAAGTCTTGGCAAGGTTGAGTATAGGGTAGGGGAGAACCTAGTTGGCTTTTATAAAAACCAGGTTATGTTTGGAAAGATAGAACAAGATATGGTTTATTTCCTTAATTCTAGGAATAAATTCGATAAAGTAGATCTAGAGTTTGATCAAGAAGACCTTTTTATAAAGCAAGCACAAAAAGCGTATAACCTTATTGATTGAAAATTGAAACCCCAGTGAGTTCACAAAATAATTCCAAGAGTGCTGGCGTATGCTTCTATTTCAGCTCCGTTAGCGTCCTGTATGTAATAGGTGGTTTCATTTAAATTTATACTATACCTGCTTATCTTACTACCATACGTTTGTGGAGAAATCTTAGGGTTCTTTATAATATCCACTTAATTTAACCCATAGTACTTCTCCTATATCACTGCCAGCTTTGGTAAAAGGAGCATGTTCCAATTCCTTATAATCTAATAAGAAAGCAGCTACAATGGTGTATAGTCTCTTATCGTTAGTAACCCCATAAGCGCTACGGGTGCTTAAATGAACAGGATAACCGTTTTTAATATCCCATTCTAGCCCAGTCTCCTCTTTAAACTCTCTGATGGCAGTCTGTTCTAAATCTATATCATAGGTTGGCACGTAATAGATTAGCCATGGCTTGCCGTAATAGTCTGCGGAGAGGGTGGCGTTAGCTGCCTCTATGAAACAGGAATCTCTGGGAATAGGAAACTTAGTACCAGCTTAATAACAAGAAGCTCCTTTCTTTAGGTAGGGGAGAAGGTCAATGTTTCTACTTTTTATATGATATTAAACTCACGTTACACCTAAGGCTTTGAAAAATCTTTCTTATTGCACTAGAATAACGTACACTTATCAAAGTTGATGTGGGGTCGGTTTATAATTGCTAAGAAGGTGCGCTTATGCTTAAAAGAAGTCTTTGGTCTGAATTGGCTGTACTTTGACCTTAATAGCTACTTTGCTACTATCGAACAACAAGTAAACCATTCTCTTCGGGGAAAGCCTATAGCTGTTGTTCCGTTGCTATCCGACTCTACTTGCGCTATTGCTGCTAGCTATGAAGCAAAGCTAAAAGGTATTAAAACAGGTACCAAGATTTACGAAGCAAAAAAACTTTGCCCTGAACTCATTTGTGTACCGGTTAGGCATAAGCTATATGTAGAGTATCATACGCGCATATTTGCTGAGGTTAACAAACTATTATATATAGACTACATATGCTCCATAGATGAAGGCGCAGGTAGGTTAACAGGCAAATACCAACAGGAAGAAGAGGCTATCCGACTTGCTCAAGTTATTAAGCTAGCTATTAAACAAAATGTAGGAGACTACATAACTTGTTCAATCAGTATTGCGCCAAGTAAGTACTTAGCCAAAATAGCGGCTGAAATGAAAAAACCTGATGGGTTATCTATTATCAAACCAGAAGATATACCAACAAAACTTTTTGGTCTTTCCTTAAGGGATATACCGGGAATAGGCCATAGTAGAATACTTGCTCCTGAGATAAGAAAGGTTAATGCTGCTCGTGACGTTGCTGTAGAATTAATAATGAAAGCAGCGAAGAGATTAAGAGACAAAGCTTTATATTCTACCTTTATAAATTTATACATTAGAACTACCAATAGGGTAGTTTATAAATCCTCCGCCAAAATATCCCCTGCTTGCGATAACGCAACAATTTTAAAGCAATTACTTATTATTTGGGATCGGTTGGCAGAGCAAAATAAAGTTAATAATGTGCATCAAGTGGCGGTATCACTCGCTGGCTTAATCGAAAAGCCGCGTTAGCTACCTTTGATGAGATAGCTGTTATTAAAAGGAAGCAGGGGGTATCAATGGCTATGGACAATATCAACAATAAATATGGAAGGCCAATAATAAACTTAGGCATTCGTTTGGCTGTAAAAACAAATCCTATCGCATTTGCTCATATTCCGGGGGTTAAAGCTGAGGAGTATTTAAATTAATGAGGCATATAAGAAACCTAATAATCATAGAACAAATTAAATTGTTAGCTAATGAACCTAGTAGATATTTTATTGAAACTAAAGAGTAGGGGGTTCTAAGAGCAGCAAAAAGTAATATTGTTTCAAATAGAATATGATGGTATTTAATATTAAAAAAAGATGTTTTATGCGTTGTTTATGAACAAGCAATCGAGCACCCTGCTAGGGCGATGAGTGTAAGATTAGGGATTTAAGGGCTGAATATTACTTGAATTAAATAGTAAGTATTAGTGCCATTTTTACCTACCTAATTTACCAAAAGCACGCCTCAGATCACATGCAAAATTCACAGTGTCATTCCTCATCTGCAAAATATTGCTATTTATAAGCGCCCTAAATACTTGAATCAGTTAGTGATTACTAATGATAAAATTATAGTAGTATAAGAAATTACCAATGCTATAAGCACATATAAAATTGTTGTATGTGCTTTACTAAAAACTATTGGCGGCTTCTTGTCTTCACCTACTTCTAAATTGATTAAGTCAGCAATTGCAAGAGCAACAGCAGCTAGGGATATTGAAGGTATACCTAGTACAATGCCAAAAACAAAAGGGAAAACTGCGCCGGTAGCTCCGTATAAAAAATAAAGCAAAAATTTTTTTAGAAAATATTTGAATTTAATGACTGTTAAATTATTCGAATGTTCCATAAAGTTGATTAAGTATAGAAGCTTTTGTATTTTCTCTAACAGAGCATACAAATACACTAACATTAGGATAGCCTACTTGATATAATTTAAAGCGTCTATCTGTATTAAAATAGATTCAACTGTATTAATGGAAAGTGATTATTAAATCGATTAGCCACCTAATAAAAAAATCATTAAAAAAATGACATGATTTTGGTGGAATTCATAATTTTAGTATAGAACTTACGCTCCTTCACTACAGTATACTTACAACTTATTGCGAGTTTGTAATTTAAAAATAGCCTGAAGTTTTCCTGTCTTAAGTAAAATTGGTGATTTTCGTTTTTATATTGAAAATTGCATGATTTATTGCAATCCGGGCAGCACTCTTCCCTTAGCTTCATCACTGCTTGATTAATCTAGGATTAGTAGTTATCCGCAAAAAATGCCTCAGGTTAATCATGCTGTAGGCTACAGTTTTCATGGCATAGTGGGTTTATGCTATGGAATTCAAAGCTCAGCAATAAGCGTTGTTGAGCTTTCCAATACCATTCCAGCTTATCTAAAATTTGGGGAGCAAAATATTGAACTCACTCTCAATAAATGCGCCAGAGCCGCAAGAAATCTATTTTATTAATCTTGATCAATAGGAGTCAAAGTACAGCCTAGTACACTATTCTCCCATTCTTGTTGCGACACTATTGCGAGTATTTGCTGATCATAATTTAGATTTGGCGGCATCCATTCTGGAATAAACTTAAAATGGAAGTTCTGTACTATAGATAAAGCCTCGGCTATAGATTTCTCACTGGCTGACTGGCCACGCACGAGCAGGGTATCATGACTCAGATCATATAGTAGAGGTTTTAAGGCGCTATATAAAGCTGTCTCTCCATCACTTTCGAGCACTGCTAATATTAATTCTCCCAGCTTGTAATATTCTTGTTCGTTAAAAGGCTTATGGACGCAAATAACCTTAACATTTTCACCATCCTGAGATACACTAAAATGGTAACAGGCACTCTTAGAGTTTTTCTTGACTTCAACAATGTCACCATCCTGATGGTAAACGCCGTAGGTACCATTGAATTGTTCGAGCTCTGAAAATGTTAATTTTTTAAGCATAGTTATTGTTGCACCAGGTAGTAGATGATCACCACCCAAGTGTCCCTTAATTTTTTCATTCATTAGCACATCCCACGGTTTCCAACTTGGATTAAGAAATACAGGGTCACGCATCCAATCCTTCCCACATGCTAGCACTCCCATTTCATCGGCACTCGGATCATTAACATATTCAGCGATTTCATGACGATAGTGTCCAGCTATTTGCAATGTGGCTAACGCCAGATCACTTTTCTTGACCTCATTTGGATTTAATCCCTTAATTTCACGAAAAAAATCTGTTAAAGCGGGGACAGTTATTGCCGCAGAAACAACTTGAAAAATGTGGTCTTTTATAACCTTCATTTCGTCTAAAGATTTTTCATCTGAAATACCTTGCCCGCAAGTAAGGTGAAGGATTAAAAACTTTAAAATGTTACTAAGGTCTGTAAGCTCTGCTTGCGGATTAGACAAAGGTATACCAATTTTTGCTTTAATCGCGCCGACCTGCTCTCCTGTTAAAATTTTCTTCCAATAAAGCGTAAGTTGTTCAAGTTCATCACTAGGGAATAGAGTTGCGCAACGGTGCTGTATGCTATAACATAGTTCTCTTATTGCTACCAAGCTTTCCACCTTATTGTCAAGATTTAGTAGTGGGAGTTTAACTGTTTCGTCACCTAATGTTCTCCTCTCCACTTCAGAAGTTAATTCATTCACTACAGGGATTAATTCATTGATTAACTTTACTAACATCTCAGCTAAAGGTTCCTCATACTTGTCTTTAACTTTTTGTACCAAAGAATCATAATAATCCAAACTCTTTTTTTGAAAAAATTCGTGTTTCATAGATAATCCTTATTAAATATATAAATAATATAATATATTAATGAATAAAAATCAATAATTATTTTATATTT
>NZ_JARJFB010000136.1:0-4797 GCF_034554655.1 Candidatus Megaera venefica | reverse complement strand
CTTCAGACACATCAAGATCTTGCTGCAAATATTCATAACCACAAAAATATTGCCAATAAATATTTTCCTTTAGCTCTTCCTCCGTAAACGAATCAGAACCGTTGTACATAGCTTGAAGCATTGATAGTGCTAGCATTACTCTATGATCTTTCTTATTTCTACCAAATTGCTTGATTTCAATGTTAGGCAATGCTCTGGCTTCAAGTTCAGACCAATTTACTAAATCCCTTAGTTTATATAACTTGTTTTTAGGATTTAGTTTTGTAGATAATTTCTCTTCAAATAACCTTTCTTGTTTTTGGAGAAAAGTAATATTTTCTATAGGCATAATTTTAAAATCCGTAAGCTTTATGCGGTAATTATACCATTTTCTTATGGATTTTGTAAGCTGTTTATGACATGAAACCCCTTGTTAATTCAGGCGGGGAGAGTTTTGACGGAGGGACTACCTACCGTCATGCTGAACTTGATGTAAGAAAAAATGACAATCTAGGATCCAGGCAACATAAGGTCGTTTGCCGTATTTGATTCTGCATCCCAGGCAGCGGAAGGGAGATCCCAGATCGAGTCCGGAGATGATGCGACGCGAGTTTGATTGACGTTATAAGTCAAGCCCCCACCGCCATGCTTGACAGACTTCGTTCTAATTTTTACCAAAAATATTTACTTACTTATATCAAACTCAGGTTAATTATTACACGAGTTTCAAAAATAATCCACTTTCGTCTAATAGTCTGTTGGTTTCTTTTTGGTCTATTATTATTACTTCATTTTTCTCAATAGCAACTCCATTGAATAGGTGTTTTGCTAGGAAGAATATTGTATCTGGTCCTATGACTGGAATGTCTAGCCGTGTATCTTGAGCAGACTTGGACATCTTAACCAAAACGCCACCTGATTCCTTTTTACGCAAAAGCTCGCACCTTCGAATTAGGTTATCAGTCCCTTCCGCTGCTTCTATTCCAAGTACATGACCATCGCAGACTATTATTGACTGCCCAACATCTTCATTTCCTAAGGATCTTAGAACTTTTTTACCAAGTTCTATATCAGCACAGTCTTGTTTTGAAGGCAAATTATGACTTGAGATAAAGTTGTGATAGTCACTTAGTTTTAGTATATCCTTTGGTGAGATAACTTTAAATCCTCTAGATTCTACGTAATCTGAGACTATCCTTAAGACATTGTCATCACCAAGAAATTTCTTTTTGAGTATTTGGGCAATCAATGCTGATCCAGCCATATCAACTTTCAATGATTTTAAGTCTGGCCGATTTATTCCCCCAACGATTATGACATTCTCAACTCTAGACTCATTAAAGTATTCTAGAATGGCTCCAACCGAACCTAATGCAAACTTTCTACTAAAGGCTACGTTTGATACAAATTCCACATCTAATGCAGCGACAAAACATTTTCCACCACAAGATGTATATATCTGACTAAGTTCGCTTGGTAAATTACCATTTCCAGCTATTATTCCCAGGATTGGCAACATTTTAAAATCCACAAAAAGTTCTAGATTTATCGCTTTGTAAGAATTCTACAATTTCTTGAATTACTTTGTTTTCAGGATACTTTCCTTTTGCAAGTTCAATTCTCTGATTAAATACATGCTCAGAATCATCGCTAAATATTTCTTTGATAACCTTACTAGCTTCAATTGACTGGGCTTTATCAAATCCTCGCCTATTCATTCCTACTAAATTCAAACCTTCTAAGTGAGCTCTATCGCTAGTAGCAAGACCGTACGGTATCAGGTCCCTTACCACTGCTGATACGCCGCCTATCATTGTATGAGGGCCAATCCGACAAAATTGTTGAACGGCTGAAAGTCCTCCAATAATCGCAAAATCTCCTACTTCAACGTGACCAGCCAAACTTACATAGTTTGCAAAAATTACATTGTTACCAACTACGCAATTGTGAGCAATATGTACTCCAACCATAAACAGACAGTTATCGCCAATAATAGTTGCCATAGTGCCTTCAGATGTCCCATGCTGGATGGTTACATATTCTCTGATAGTATTGTGCTTGCCAATAATTATTTCTGAATCTTCACCATTATACTTAAGAGTTTGTGGATAAGAAAGAGACGCAAATGGATATATTTTCGTTCCTTCCCCTATTGTTACTCTTCCCTCTGTAACAACATGTGACCTGAAATGAACATTATCACCAATAACCGCTCCATCTCCAATAATACAATATGGACCTATCTCAACATTCTTACCAAGTTTAACGTTTGTACCAACTATCGCTGTTTTATGAATCATAATTATTTATTGATTAGATTTATCCTTTACCATCGCTGTAAATAGAGTTTCTGCAGCAATCTTTCCATCCACTTCTGAACGAGCTTTAAATTTCCATACAGGCCCACGATTTTGGAGAATACTCGCATACATGACTATTGTATCGCCAGGTTCCACAATTTTACGAAATTTAGCCTCTTCAATTGACATAAAAAATACTTCCTTACCTTTTGTGCTATCCATTGATTTTGCTACTAATACTGCAGCCAGCTGGGCCATAGCCTCAATAATTAATACCCCAGGCATTACTGGTCTTTCTGGAAAATGGCCTGTAAATTGAGGTTCATTTATCGTAACATTTTTTATGCCAACTATTGACTCATTCAAAGTGATAGAAGTTACTCGGTCTATCAACAAGAATGGGTATCGATGTGGAATTATCGACATTATTTCATTTATATCAATTTTCATTTGCCCTTATCCTTAACTAGTTTTTTCATAATAATTGATTGTCTGTGCCAGTCTCTTATGGGGACAGCTGGTGTCCCGCCCATTATTCCAGGCTCCTTTATATCCTGGATGACACCACCTTGGCCAGCAATTTGTACTCCATCTGCAATAGTAATATGTCCAGCAACTCCCACTTGTCCACCTAAGGCACAATAAGATCCTATTGTACTGCTACCAGCGATACCCACCTGAGCAACAAGGATTGCTCCTTTCTTAACATGAGCATTATGACCAATTTGGACTAGATTATCAATCCTACAAAAATCTTCAATAATAGTATCATTCATTGAACCACGATCGATGCAGGAATTAGCACCAATTTCGACATCATTGCCAATTAGTACTCTGCCAATATGGTATATTTTTTTATGAATCCCTTTATCTGTAGCAAAGCCAAAGCCATCCTGTCCTATTCTTGCTCCAGCAAGTATAACTACATTATCGCCAATTATAGCATGACTTATTGAGACATTTGAATCAATTCTTGCCGCAAGTCCAACCTTTACTCCGAAATCTATAAAAGTTCCAGATTCAATAACACTGTTATCGCCTATTTCAACTTCGTCCTCAATTACGACATTATGGCCTATATAGCAGTTTTTGCCTATTTTTGCAGAGGAGGAAACATAAGCCGATGGAGTTATTTGTGATACGATACGGCGAGCTTTTGAATAAAATAAATCAAGAGCTTTGGCATATGAATAGTATGGGTTATGCGCTCTAAGAAGTATGGTATTGTTTGTAGAAATATTTTCAAAATTATAGGGCACTATACAGGCCCCAGCCTTACTCTTCTTATAGTCTTCAATGTATTTTTTATTACTTAAAAAACTTAAAGACGATGGCTCAGCTTCAGATAAAGATTTTATTTCATAAAATTCTTTTTCTGCATCGGTTTTTGAAATCTCACAACCAATAGCTGTTGCAATTTTTTGTAGCGTATGTGGACCGGAGTTTGAATAAAAAAATTTTTCTGCCATTTATTTTCCTTTTAATAAAGCATAGTAACCTCAATTTGACCAAGGTTATATCAATATTATCTGGTAGTAAATCGAATATTAAAGGTATTTATATAAACTGATTAATTTCCTTTGTCGTATATTTATATGCTTCAGATGTATAATGCTTACCAGTTTCATAAGCATATTTAGCAGCTCCCCAAGCTAGGCTACTAAAGCTAAATGAAGGGAAAATGTCACCAATATCTAATTCTGAGCCAAAATCATATGTATTAGTCGAATTAATTTCTCTTGGAGTGATTGTTGTTGGTATATGAATAGGATCCATAGCTGGCTCTACCTCTCTTAAAACAGGAGCTTCTTCCACCATGGGCAAGTGATATAGGTCGTTTTCTATAGCCGGTGCTTCTCCCATTATTTGTTGTTGCTGAAGTTCTGGGATAATTTCTGCTAACGCTATATTTTTTATAAAATTATTTTTAGTTTGTGTTTTAACGGTAGTTGGTTCGCTTAAGTTTAGGTATTTTATCTCAGTTGTATTAATGGATTGTGTACTATATCGGACAGTAACATTTCTGTTACTAGCACTATTTCCTATAATTTGGAGTAACTTATCTGAACCTCGTCCAATTTTATTATTGCTATATAAAGTTAATAATATTTTACTTGGGTCGGTAATGGATACGGTCCTACCTATACTGACAAGTATGAGTTTTGCTTCGCCTGTAGAGCTCTTTTCTATCTGAGCTCTTACACCTGTTTCAATAGATCTTTTGTTTATGTTATAAGCTGTTCCGCTTATAGTGCTATCAATAGTTATTTTCTTTCCATTAAGGAGAATATCACCTTTTTTGAATAGAACTTTTTCTGTTCCAATAAAATCAATTTTTTGACTCCCAGAGACATAAGAATTACTTATTATCGACATATGTTATAACTAAGTTTAATATTATTTATAACTTAGTTATATATTAATTTGTATTAATAAGCAATCAAATAGGAGCAGATTTATGTCTTCTTGACCTTGCACTGAGTAATTCAACTTCTGATAAAGTTAAACTTACTATCAT
>NZ_JARJFB010000135.1:0-4858 GCF_034554655.1 Candidatus Megaera venefica | reverse complement strand
AACTTAGATAATACAGAAGAGAAAGTTTTAACTTTTCCAGAAAATGTATATACCGCAAGCATATATTCAACTAACTTTAAAGAAAACGATATTAGAGTAGACTATAGTTCTTTAGCAAGACCGAATACCGTTTATAACTATGATTTTAATTCAAATAACCTATTGATACTTAAGGTACAAGAAATACCTAGCGGTTTTGATTCTGAAGAATATGTAACCCAGCGCTTATTTGTAAAAACAGATTCAGTAGAAGTTCCAGTTAGCTTATTTTATAAAAAATCATTATTTAAAGGCGATGGTTCAAATCCTTTATATCTATATGGTTATGGATCCTATGGCTATAGCAGCCCGCCATCATTTAGGAATAGCGCTGTTTCTTTGGTAAACAGAGGATTTGTTTATGCTATTGCTCACATAAGAGGTGGTGATGATCTTGGGCATGATTGGTACGAAGACGCTAAGTTCCTCAATAAAAAACGTACGTTTTCAGATTTTATCGCAGTTGCAGACGAACTTGTAAAATTAAATTATACATCGACTGGAAACATTGTGATTGTCGGAGGTAGTGCTGGCGGTTTGCTAGTTGGCAATGTTATGAACCAAAGACCTGAGCTATTTAAAGCAGTAGTTGCGCATGTACCATTTGTAGATGTCTTAAACACGATGCTAGATGAAAATCTTCCTCTTACTCCAGGTGAATATAAAGAATGGGGTAACCCTAAAGAGAAAGACTATTTTGAGTATATGAAATCTTATTCACCATACGATAACGTATCAAAACAAAACTACCCCAACCTATTTGTCACTGCTGGATTATCCGATCCACGTGTTGGCTACTGGGAAGCTGCAAAATGGGTTGCACGACTTAGAGATAGAAAACTGGGAGATAATATAATTATTTTTAAAACAAATATGAGTTTTGGTCATTCAGGTGCGTCTGGAAGATTTGATTATTTAAAAGAAGCTGCAGAAGACTTAGTTTTCATTACTAAAATTTTTAAAGTTAAATAGTGTTTTATGTTATATGTGTTGAAAAACAGAAGTATTCAAATCATTCTTGTCATACTGTCTTATGTTATTTTAGCTGATTTTTTACCTTTAGAATTACAGCAGCTATTCTATACTATTAGCTTATTGATCAAAGAGTTATTGATCTGGCTTATGCCATTAACAATATGTGCATTCATTGCCAATACTGTTCGTACGTTTAAGAAGCAAGCTATTGTTTTTATTATATCTCTAGTGATTTTTGAGGCTATTTCTAACTTTACCTCAGTCTGGTATGCTTATTTTGCTGCAAATTTAGTATCTGATACTATGCCCTCTTTTGGAACGAAGATATTTTCTGCTGAATTTAGTGCCTTGTGGCAATTACCATTTGTTAAACCAGATTGGTGGTCTTCTGATAAAGGAGCTTTATTTGGAGTAGTCTTGGGTTGCATTGCCGCTTTTAACAACAATAAGCTTTTAGAGCAATCAATAGATCGTAGTTATAGATTAATGGAGTGGCTGCTAGTTAATGTTTTTGCGCGCCTTATTCCCTTGTTTATACTTGGTTTTGCTGCGCAAATGTACCAAATGAACCTACTAAATCACATACTAACCAACTATGCTAATTTAATTTTCTGTCTAGTACTGTTTTTGCTTTCATATATTTTGTTTTTATTCGTTTTAGGTTCGAGTTGGTCATTAATTAATGTGATGCGACATATAAAAAACCTTTTACCAGCTGGAAGTATAGCCTTAACTTCAGGCTGTAGTCTATCAACAATGCCATGGACAATAGAAGGAACAGCGAAAAACCTTCAAAATAAGAATTTGGCAAAGGTGATTATACCTGCTACGACTAATATTCAACAAGTGGGAGATTGTGTTGTAAATGCTTTCTTATGTTTTTTAATTTATAGAAATTTCTTTGGGCATAACCCGGACCTATTCACTTGGGTTCAATTTAGTTGTGTCTTCGTATTAGCGCGCTTTGTAACGGCGGCTATTTTAGGGGGGTCTATTTTCATTATGTTGCCTATCTATGAGACATATTTGAATTTTAATACAGAAATGATTGCTATTATTTTAGCTCTTAACGTTGTACTAGATCCTATAGTTACATCTTGTAATGTAGTTGCAAATGGTGCCTTGTGCAGGGTGTTTGAAGTTGTATGGAATAAGGGAATTAGCAAAGAACATCACTCTGAAGAAGCTAAACCCATTACTTTATAGTTATTAATCTAAATAATAATACATATACAGTTATCTGAATCTGCGTAATTATCATATTTATTATCTCCTATATGTACAATTTCATCACTATAGTTAAGATAATGAGACGGAGCATAGCCCCACGCTTCTGATTCTGTGATGTGAGTTTGAGTACTCCAATTAGTTGAAATAGTGCTCCATAGTTCAAGGGTTTTATCAGGAGCTTTATTTTGAACCACTTGAATAACTTCATTAGCTTCAAGATCATCTGATAAGCAATTACTATCCAGCTCTTGCAAAACGTTTTTTATCGGCACAGCTTTAAATACTTTTTTTCCTATTTGACCGCTAAAGCAAGGCGTCGATTTAGTATAACTTTCAACGCAATATTTTAATATACCTAGTAAATTAGGTTGGTTAGAAAAATATTTGGAGAATCTAGAGAAATTGTCAGCTCCACAGCTTGTTTCATTATTAGTGCTAGCAGAAATTAAGAAAACCCCTGTTTCTGGAACATATTCTTCATGATATTGTCCAGAATAACAGGAATCAATAAAAACAACCGTAGATTTAGCAAGTTTTGTGGTAATTGCTTTAAATACTGAACTAAAAGCTTTTAATTCCTTAGAATCATGGCTGCCAACAATGACTAAAGCAAACTCCAGATTTTGTCCTTTTAATATACTCATCCTGTCATGATTGAATATAGTAGATATTTCGCTTGAAGAAATATATTGAGATCCATTTCCAAGTAATATAGTCGTAGAAAAACTAGATTCTATATGTTTGAAAGAACGGTTTGCTAGGTTATAATCCCAAGTATCTTTTCCATCACATATTATGTTAACAAGTAAATTATTTGTTGACTCATGTGATTGAGTAACGAACGCATTATACTGCAAATTTAAGATTGAAACGCTAGCATCATTTAATGCTATTTGTATAGACATAGCTTTGGAATCTGGATGTATATCTCTACTTAAGTCAGCCATTCTGTATTTTTGAGCAAGGTTGTATATATTAGTTTCTGAATTAGAATTACTTATCTGGTAAATAGTATTTACATCATCACTAATGAAAGCTGCGTCTAGATCAGTAGCTCCAAGCTCTTTTAATTTGGCAATTTTATTTTTATCGTTAAATAAAGTTTTCATGATCTCATAAAATTTATTGAGTTGCTCTTTATTTTTATCTTCATAACGATCTTTTTTATATACTTGCATCACTATATCTAGGTATTGGCGGTTTGTTCCCATTGGCTGAATAAATTCAATATCATCAACAACTTGTAGTTGCTTGATTATATCGGGTAGAGTTAAGCGAAAAATATTTATTTCTAATCCGTTTATTTTTAATACACCCATTTGTATAAATTTAAAAACTAGAGTACAATTATTAGCTTCTAGTGCTAACAGCAACGGCAAGAAAGCAAGATTGCCTGGGTTTACTTCTGCTCCATGTATTAATAATTGACAAAAACTGTACTCCAGTATTTCTATTGCAGTATTTTTAGTTGCAAGAAAAGCAAGAGCCTCTATAGGAGTCATAGAAACTTTTTCATGTAGCGGGTTAACATGCGCTTTTTGCTCGAAGAAAAAATTTATTATATCTTTATTTTGTGACAATATAGCTAAAGAAAACATAGGCGTAAGCCTGTCATCAAGCATGTTAATATCAACGCCTTGCGCTAATACCAAATACGTTACTGTTTCTAAATCTCCTCTCGTGATTGCAGAGATAAATTCATGAGCGCATATTTTTTTTATTGATTCTTCATCTAAGTTTGAACCAAGTATTTTTGTAATTTCTGTATTATGATAATTGATACTAGTTTGAAAAAGCTTTGTCACATTAAAAGCTCCTTTGCTGTGATAAACTAGATATTTTACAATGTCTGGTTTACCAGCTTTTATAGCAGTAGTAATTGTGGCCTCACAATCACCATCAATTTGGATATCAGCACCTTTTTCTACTAAAAATTTTACTAATTCTAAATCACCCTTTGTAATAGCAGCTATAATTGGTCTATTATCACCCTCACCGTAATTTATGTTAGCATTATAACTAGTTATTAATTTTTCAACTATGGATCTAGTAATAGAAGGGTTATTATAATTTTCAATAGCCTCAGTTAAAGATGAGCAAACAATAGAGTTTGAGGGATTAGGATTAGCTCCCGCTTCTAGTAATTTGCTAAATACCGCCTCCATTTCAGGATTTACATTCATTACAAAACGTATACAAGCCATAAGAGGAGTCATAAAAATATATTCCGCTTCAGTACAAGTAGGGTTAATATCTGCGTTTTGTTCAAAAAAGAAATTAATTATATCCATCTTTTGACTTAATATAGCGCGTGTAAACATAGGTTGATTACGTTCATCTATCATATTGATGTCATAACCTTGATTCAGAACTAAATCTTTTACTCTTTCTAAATTACCGTCTACTATCGCTTGGCTAAATAATTTAGAATCTAGTTTTGCTTTCATATTCCTTCTCAAAAGGTTAATTTTATTCGTGTAAATATCTAATATATAATTTTGATTAATATTTGTCAATATATTTGACTGCAAAGCTTTATAGTCCATCCACCGAAACTCCCACAAGGCAACAAATATAAGGGTTGCAAGATAAAAAGCTTGGTCAAATCCATAAG
>NZ_JARJFB010000134.1:0-5107 GCF_034554655.1 Candidatus Megaera venefica | reverse complement strand
CAAGTAAACTTAGACCCAAAAATATTCCTAGGTAAAATATTTTGGATAAACTGATGGTAGTTAGATAATAGGAAAGAAAAAATAAAACTATAAATATAATATAAAATATCATAATCCACGCCTTGTAATTCTTATTTTCTAACCAAATTGCCATTGATTTAACGTTAATTTTCTTATCATCTTTAATATCCATGAAACCATATATTACATCGAATCCTATTGTCCAAAATCCTATAGCTAAATATAGGATGACAGCATTTATGGATATATTATTAGTAATACTCGCATAACCAATTAAAGAAGCTGTACTATAAGTTAATCCAAGGAAAACTTGAGGTAGGTAAGTTATTCTCTTCATTAGAGGATAAAAGGCCGTCATAACTGCAGCAATTAATGAAGTGTAAATTGCTACTTCAGGGAGTGTGATGAGTATTAGCAAACTAATGACTAAAAATATCATCAATTGAATAAGGGCAAATTTTATACTAATTGACCCATTAGCTAGCGGCCTGTTTTTTGTTCTTTCAACTTTGCTATCAAAATTTTTATCAAAAATATCATTAATAATGCATCCAGCACCCCTTGCAGTAAGGCTTCCAAGAAAAAATAATGGAAGTATTTTAAGGTCAGTAAAAGTAGTGCTACCAAGAATCCCGCCAAACGATGCTATGAAAAAAGGGAGCAAGTAACTAGCTGGTATGTTAAGTCTTGCTAGCTTAATTGCAGATAAAAATATGTTTGGCATTTTTGTTCTAGTTGTAATATTATTCTTCACTCTAAATACTAATAAATAAATTATTCCAGTTAAGTAATACCAATGGTAGAATTCCCTAGCAAGTACAAGTTTAGTGACAGCGAAAAAAAATGGCAACAGTTTTGGCAAAAGCAAGGTGTATACTTGTGGGATAGAAACGAAACTCGTGATAGGACTTATGTTGTTGATACGCCTCCACCCACAGTTTCCGGACAATTGCATATAGGGCATGTTTATAGCTATACCCACACTGATTTTATCGTGCGTTATCAGCGTATGAAGGGAATGAATATATTTTATCCAATGGGTTTTGATGATAATGGCTTACCAACAGAGAGATTAGTCGAAGCGAAGCGAAAAGTTAGAGCAAGCAGCATGAATCGGGAGGAATTCATTGCCATTTGTCAAGACGTTGTAGAGGTTGAAGAGGCAAAGTTTCATGATTTATTTAATCGAATTGCATTATCAGTAGATTGGAATATTGAATATAGAACTATTAGCCCTATTTCTTGCAAAATATCTCAAATGTCTTTTCTTGATTTAATACAAAAAGAACAGATATATCGTGATTCACAGCCTATGCTTTGGGATCCTGTTGATCAAACCGCTCTAGCGCAAGCTGATATAGAAGATCATGAAAAAACAACCTTCATGAATGATATTCAATTCACAACCGAAGATGGTAAGCCAATAATTATTGCTACTACGAGACCTGAATTACTTCCTGCGTGTGTGGCTGTGTTATTTCATCCCGATGATACTAGATATAATAAACTAGCTGGAAAATTTGCGATATCACCGCTATTTAGCGTTAAAGTACCTTTATTGGCCGATGATATGGTTGATCCAGTAAAAGGTACCGGTCTTGTAATGTGCTGCACTTTTGGTGATCAAACAGATATTTTATGGTGGAGAAAGCATAAGCTGCCAACAAAAATAATTTTCAGTAAGTGGGGGACAATAGCGGGCATAGAGTTTGACGATACTTGTATGGATAAAGAAAAAGCAGAGAAATTTGCTATGGAAATTGTTGGTATGAAGATCATCCAAGCAAGAGAAAAAATTATTGAACTTTTGAAAAACGAAGGTTTGCTTTCGAGCCAAACAGAGAGGATCCAGACGGTAAAATGTGCAGAAAGATCCGGTTCTCCGCTTGAGATACTAACAACCCCACAATGGTTTATTAAAGCGGTTAACCACAAAGATGAGTTAGCCAAAAGGTCTAATGAATTAAATTGGCATCCATACTCAATGAAAATTAAGCTGGATAGCTGGATTCAGGGCGTGTCGCTTGACTGGTGTATTTCAAGGCAAAGATATTTTGGGGTACCTTTTCCTGTATGGTATTCCAAAAGAAGGGGCGAAGAGGGAAAAATACTTTTGGCAAAACCTGAACAACTACCAGTAGATCCTTTGCGGGATTTGCCAATTGGTTATGCAAGAGAGGAGGTAGAAGCTGACAAAGACGTAATGGATACATGGTCAACTAGTTCCGTTTCTCCTCAGCTAAGTTCTCATGGTATTGCACAAGGTTTTATGGTTGACCAGGAACGTCATAAAGCCTTATTCCCGGCTGATTTGCGCCCACAAGCGCATGAAATATTACGAACATGGGCTTATTATACCTTACTCAAAAGCCATTTACATGAGAACACGTTGCCGTGGAAAAATATAATGATTAGCGGGTGGTGTTTAGCTGAAGATCGAAGTAAAATGTCTAAATCTAAAGGGAATGTTCTGGTTCCAGATGCTTTACTTGAACAATTTGGTGCAGATGTTGTAAGATATTGGTCCGCTAGTTCAAGACTTGGGGCGGATACAGCTTATTCCGTGGATGCTATGAATAATGGTAAGCGCCTAGTGAATAAATTATGGAATGCAGCAAAATTTGTTTCCCAGCATTTTGATAAAATTCCAAGTGAATATAAAAATGTAGAGCTATCGGAATTAAAAGATAAAATCTGTTGTGACTTTGACAAATATTTTATAACCAGATTATCCAGTCTTGTGAGTGCTGCAACTAGTGAGTTTGAAAAGTATGAATATGCTGGGGCAATGGATCATACAGAACAATTTTTTTGGTTTTTATTCTGTGATAATTACCTAGAGATTACAAAAACTAGGGCCTACGATGAAGAAAATAAAAACGCCGCAGGTGCTTTGAGTGCTAGATTAACACTTTATCATAGCTTGAAGATAATACTAAAATTGTTTGCTCCATTCTTACCGCATATTACAGAGGAACTTTATCAATTGTTATATACTACTGATGACTCAATTCATAGAAGAGGTTCTTGGCCAGTATTAGACTTAGTTTTTAATGGGGTAGATAAATCTTCCAAACAGTTAATTGAAGTTTTGGAGATGGTGCGAAAAGTGAAGGCAAAAGATAATTTATCTATTAAAGCTCCAATAAGCTACATTGAGATAGCTGGTAAAAAAAGCTTATCTGATGATTTGATTACAGATTTGCAAAACGTAACCTCAACTATGGAAATAAGATTTGTTTCTGAGCTAAGTAGCAAAGAGCAAGAGCTTAAAACTGAGATCATAGAGATCAATGTAGTTTATAGCAAATAAACTACATCTTGATTTTTTATATAGCCAAAGCAGTTAGATTTATTATCTACAACGTGCCCAGTATAAAACTTTCGAATGCTTCAATGTTTAGTGGTTTTTCAAAGAAAGCATGGGCTTCTAATTTATTCATTTTTATAATTAATTTATTTCACAATAATCTTGTCCCAACAATTCTTTATAACTCTATTTGAGTTATTGCACACGTCTAATTATAATATATTTTAGTTACTTTTCATCATCTTTGACTTTACTAATCAATAATTCAATCTTTTTAGTTGTTCTTTAAGGTGTTTCAAGGAAAAGAAAGACATAATCAAATAATAATTTATCGAAAGCATGGGCCAAATGATTAGGTCCTAAATACATTTTTCTGGTAAGCGCATTCCAAAATCTGCATCCTACACTCACAAGGTTGTAGATTATATGAGAATACCAATAGAGATTGAAGAATTAGAGGCCATCAATGATGGAGGTGTAGCAAATATGAAGTGGAAGAAAATTAAATCAATCGGAATTTGATTTATATATATATCATTAATGGAAAACATATAAATAATAATAATATGAGTTTACGATTGAAAGTAGAAGGAGAAATAATTGAAGTAAATCCCAAATTCACAGAAGTTAGTACTTTGCTCTAAGATTTAGTCTCGCAATCGAGTTTGGAAGAAGTAAAATATTTAAAATTAATCAAAAGGTATTTGAATTGAATAGCACCTTTGTCTCCAGAAAAGCATTTGACATCATCACAAAATATTACGAATTTAACTAATTTGCTCCAACCATAATCACACAATCAAGTGAAGATCCTGATGTGCTTTTCCTCAATGCTCATGACAAGGAACTTATGATGCCCATTAATCCCTTCCAAGGAGACTTCTTAAAAGAATTACTCAAAACCGCCGTATATTTGAATGTTATAGCCTTCAAAAGTATCATATTTAATATCATGTAGAATTATGTTTGGCCAGAATCCTGGTTGAATTTTATTTCGATAAAAATGATAGTCACGAATCACTCAATAAATTGTAAAAAAAATATGAAAATGTCCCCCCCCTCACCCTATCAGATGTTGAAAAATACAAGAAACTATATCCCCAACTTGTTTCCGAATTTAAATGAAGTACATTCATAAAATAAATATATATTCAAAATCCTACATATTTCCTCCGCTTATAACCTAAATCAAAAAATAATTTACTTCTTAACTACACCAAAGACTTAAAATTCTAAATTATCAATTTCTTTTCAAACCCTCTTTCAGACTCACTCAGCTATTAACAATGCTATTATCTAAAATATTAACCTGATATATACTAATCACTAAGTCTAGTTATGTGTTCCGAGTTGCTTTGTTTTGGATTTGTAATTTTCTACTAATAACTGAAATACTTACTTTTCTCTCACTTTCGATAAATCTACTTTCCATATCTGGCAATATTTTCCTAGAACTACCTAGAGTTGTGGTGAACGAATTTCTTTTCGTTAATTTGGCTTTGTTTAATTATAGTTGTGTTTTTGATTCAGTAGACAAGGTTATTCTTTTCTATGAAAACTCTATACTGGTTTTAGATTTAAAGGAGGGAATTGGATATTGTTCGAGGAAGGTCATTTTGGATCTTTTTGGCATGAGGGTTAACTGTTTGATGATTTCAATCATATCTTTGATGTGATCAAAATAATAGTCTACAGCTATTTGATAGAGGTATGTAAATTTAGATTTAGTTTAGAGATGTTATTAAATTACTCCCATATTAACATACAGTTTAAGAA
>NZ_JARJFB010000133.1:0-5148 GCF_034554655.1 Candidatus Megaera venefica | reverse complement strand
GGCCTGCCTTGCCAAGCTTTAACATCGTCCATGACATCATCAGTAATTCTACTAACAAGGCTTTCGCTAATGTCAGCCCCGTATAGTTCCTGAATCTGAAGTTTAATATCTGATAGACTCATTCCTTTGGCGTATAAGGATAGAATTTTTTGATCTAAACCTTCAATTCTTGTTTTTCTTTTGGGAATGATTGCAGGTTCAAACTCAGCATCTCTATCCCTTGGAACGTCTATTGTAATAAGGCCATTATCAGTGATTAGATTCTTTTGAGATACACCGTTACGGGCGTTATTAGAAGTGATAATACGATCGTATCTGTCATAACCTAGATGATTATTCATCTCTGCCTGTAAAGCTTTTTCCACAAGACGTTTTGTTAGTTGTTTCAATAACCCGCCTTTGCTTAAAACATTCGATAGATCTACTTCTTTACTTACCAGTAAATCTATCGCTGCGGATATAGCTTCATTATTCTTATTATTGATAGTGTTTTTAGTCATATTTTATTCCTCTTAGTTATATTAATTGATTATATAACCTATAAGGAATTTACACACTTAGATGGACAGACCCAGAGATACTCTTAATGAGTATATAAATCAGGCAAACTAGATCATTCTTAGTTCCAATGTTACAAGGAATTTTTTTACTTTATAAAATACTATCTTCTTGTAATTTTGTGTAAATAGAGAATAAATCAAAGCAACTTGGATTCTGTTTATAGCTAACTTCGGCTTTTTGTAGGACATCTATATACTTAAGCGCATCAGCTGAACTATATATACGCACTATTTGCTTAAAGTAATCGATATATTTAAAGAAAATTGGTGGAGAAAGAGATTTGATTGCTTTATCTATAGTTTCTCCATCTTCAACCCTTGATGCTACAGAGTAAACATTATAAAAATATCTGAGTAATGCCCTGATCATTAGTACTTCATTTATACTTTGTTGCTTTAGTTTTTCAATTTCTTTCAACAATTTTAACGGTTCTTTTTTACTGAAATAAATGCACATATCATCGCCGCTTGCTACGAGATCTTGGCTAAGTGAAAGTAGTATATCTCCTTTAGTAATAGTTGTTTTGTCATGTGTATAATAAAAAAGTTTTTCTAACTCTGATTTTATTATCTGGTGATCACCTTTTAAATGCGACTTTAGATAAAACAGGGCCTCTTCATCAATTTGTTTATGTCTATTTCTGCATTGCTCAAGAATGATTTTTGATATAGTTTGCTCGTTATCAAAGTAACAAGCTAAGATTGCTAAATGCTGTTGTTCTTCAAAGAATTTACGTATACCATTTGCTGGTAATGAATCTTGTGCAATGAAGCATACAAAGTGGTAAAAGTCGCTTTTAGATAAAAAGTCTTTCATCTCTTTGGTGATAGTATTAGAGATATCGGTAATTTTAATAATTTCCCTTTTAGCAAAGAAATTTCTGCTGTTTGCAATCATGGATAGTCTATCAGCTGTTAGATCCTTTGCGCAGTAGTTAGAGGAATTTAACGACAGTTTTTTTTCTATCAGACTTAAAGAGGAAGAAATAAATCCCTGATTTGGTCCGTAGATTACCAATGCTTTAATTTCTTCACTTTCAATTTTGTGAATTAATTGTCCTAGTCCATTTGTAAAGAATTTCATTTCGGGCTATTTTCAATATAAAGAATAATTCTATTTCTAACTTCTTCAGCTGAGATTATTGCTAAATTTGTAAGAGTTTGCTGATTTTTGTTTAAGTTTTCATATGGAGAAAAGCTTGTGTTATTAGAAGATAATCTTGTGAACTTTCCTGATGTAATTGTTTTGCCAGTCATTTTTTCTTTAAGCGTATAAGAAACTTTTAATGTAACAATCTCTCTAAGTACATCAGAATTTCTCTGTATTATACTGAAATCTTGAGTAAACTGTAATTTACTTTCTAGTATATAGTTTGCGTGTAAAGAAGTAGGGGGAATAATATTTTTAAGTTGATTATAAAACTCTGCTCCTTCTATTGTGCAGGGTGGTGCTAGTTCTATTTTCTGCAGAAGCTCATAGGTCTTGTTATCTGTTGTTTTATAAACAGGTTTGAAACCGCAAGCGCTTATTACCAATAGTGTGGCCATAATCAAAATAATACCAGGCCAATTTTTAGAAGGCATGTTTAACTTCCATAAATTTATAAGGTTGTATTGAGTTATTGTTTAAATGCTACCTAATATAACAGAACAACGTCTCCTTATTTCGTTATTTTATACTATAATTTGTTCACTATGATAAGCAACCTTCAGAGTATACCCAGAAGAAAAGTCACTCAAGGCAAAACACCACTCATATAGGATTTGATCCGGCGTCTTTTGCAGTTGACCCGAGATTTTAGTTAAGAGTAGGCGCTAGCTTACATGCCTCACGCTCTCCTAAACTACGACCTTTTTGAACCTAATTCAATATGTGGTTTATTATATAGTAAACGTAGTTGAATTGTGTGCTTACTCACTCTTGGCGGTGCTTGCTCATACTTGTAAGCTCCACAACCTCTTTAATATATAATCCAGAATTAGCGTTAACTTACAATTTTCTCAATCAAACCTTTAATTACAGAACTAGTTCCTGTATTATCTGCTTCTGGTCCCGAGGCAGCATTATCGCTATTCGAATTTTGTGTAGTTGACTTTTTTGCAATTCTTTTTCTATTGCGATTCTGTCTACGTTTTTTTGCTGCCAGTTTTTCTTGAGAGTCAATTGGATCCTTTTGTTCTTCAGCTGGAGTTTCAAGAGTCTTTGGCTTTAGTTCATCAGTTTTGGGGTTAGAAGAGCTAGCAGCTCTATCTATCCTATGCTTTGACTTGTTTGGTGTAGGATTAATATTCTCGGAAAATTCATTGTAAATTTCTGAGGTATCTTGTAACACGGGTGAATCATCAGAATCTAAGGTTTTGTATTTATCGGAAAGCCTTATCTTTTCTATAGAGTAACTGTCTGATGTCGCTTCTTTGTCAATGCAGAAATTTAGTTTAATGTTATATTTATTCTCCACAAAAGCAATTTCAGTGCGCTTGTTATTTAGCAAATAAATTATAGAAGATGCAATACCAAAGACATTTACTACGTCGTAAGAACTATTGAAAATTTCATTTTCAATAGTTCGGAGTATTAGCATCGCATTTGACTCATCAGCTCTTACTACGCCTTTTCCACTACAGTGAGAGCATATATTAGAATTCATCTCTAAAAATGATGGGCGCAGTCGCTGTCTTGACATTTCAAGCAGCCCAAACGAGCTAATATGAGATGTTTGAATTCTAGCTTTATCTTTACTGAAATATTCCCAAAGTGATCTTTCTAAGATCTTCTTATTTTTGTTTTCATTTAAATCGATAAAATCGATTATTAATAAACCTGATAGGTCTCTAAGCCTTGCTTGTCTAGAAATTTCTTTCGCTGCTTCAAGGTTAGTTTTTAAAGCCATTTCTTCTATATTGCGCTCGCTAGTTGCTTTACCAGAGTTAACGTCAATTGAAATCAGAGCTTCTGTTGGGTTGATTACTATGTAGCCGCCAGATGGCAAGTAAACGATTGGTTGATAAAGTTTTATTAATTGATCCTCTATCCCAAATTTTGTAAATATAGGAGTTTTACTTTTATATTCTTTTACGCTTTTTACTTCATGAGGAAGAATGTCATTCATGAATTTTATGCATGAAGTATATGCCTGTTTCCCTTGAACAACAATTTCTTTTACATTGCGATCAAACATATCACGGATAGTTTTTAGAATGATCCCGTCCTCTTGATGAATAAAGCAAGGAGCTTGTGATTGTAAAGTTGTCTCTCTGATTTTATTCCATAGTTTGGCTAAATAATCGTAGTCTTTTTTTATTTCCAAGGTCGTATGACCTGCGCCAGCTGTTCTAGCAATTACACTGAAAGATTTATTTTCTGTTTTTGAGACCAGATCATTAATGATTTTTTTTAATCTTTTTCGTTCTTCAGCATTAGAAATCTTCCTTGAGATACCATTTTGTGATGGTTTATTTGGCATTAAAACGCAGTATTTACCGGCAAGAGAGATAAAAGTTGTCATTGACGCGCCTTTATTGCCACGCTCTTCTTTTGTCACTTGGATAAGTAATATTTGTCCCTTTTTTATGACTTCTTGAATCTTGTACTGCCCTTTATGCGGAGGTTCTTCATGATCCCTGGAGATTCCATCAATTTCATCATCTTCAGCGTCGATATTAAAATCTGATTGAAGTTTTTCATCAATCATTTTTTCAATAGTGCTGATATCAACGTCATCGCTATCGACCAGCTCATGAAATTTTGTATTCGCGCTTTTTTCTGCTAAATCTTCTGACGTAATCTCTGCGGAGCTTAACTCGTTACCAGCTAGAGTGTTAGCTTTCTTGTCCGTGGATAAAGTTTGGTAATAGTCTGGGTGTATTTCACTAAATGGCAAAAATCCACCTTTATCGCTGCCATAATCGACAAAAGCCGCTTGAAGAGATGGTTCTATTCTTGTTATCTTTGCTAGGTAAATATTTCCTTTAATTTGTTTTTTATTAGTGGAACTAAATTCTAAATTTTCAATATTGTTGTTCTTGTCCAGCAAAATTACCCGTGTTTCTGAGGGAAAATTTGCATCGACTATTATTTTTTTGCTCATACCTTCTCATAAAATATATTTATTTACTTTAAAGTCAGGCAAACATACATCGTAAAACGAGAATTTATATATCCATCATATTCATTCGCTTTATTTATTGTGCTATTGGATTTACGCTCACACTTAATAACTAAATATTTATCTACCTACATTGAGGACGATGCAAATTAGTTGCCCTTGACTAGTAAAATTTATATACCAACAATAGGCTATTAGCAAACAATATTTATGACAAAGAACAATAGGATGCATGCTTTTTTTACTTACTTTTTCTGTGTTGTTGTATATTTTGTTGCACTTGGCGCCAATGAAACATTCTTAACTTCGCTTCGCAGCAATTATGAGATATCTTTTAGCGAATATGATCAAATAGAATATTATAAGATTTTGGGATATGTTGCAGCTTCAATTTGTTTACTCGTATTTTCTATGTTCCCACTATGCACCGTCAACCATTCTTTCCAACCATTCCACCACGATCCTTGCTCAGATTTAGCTGA
>NZ_JARJFB010000132.1:0-5175 GCF_034554655.1 Candidatus Megaera venefica | reverse complement strand
AAAAAATGAATGTGCGGTGATTTATTTTTGAAATTCTTGAAATTATATCAAAAATTTAGAGTTTTGACGGAGAGACTAAAAATGGTCCATAGCATATCTCCGTCCTTAGCAGATATGATCATGCGTAATTGGTGAGTCATGAACAAAAACTCTAATAAACATATCACATGATTACTCTATTTAAAGAGATTGCCTAAACCTTTCTTAATCAGATTTTCTGTTCCATTATTATTATCTGGATTATCCGTAGGTGAAGGAGCTGCTTGTTGACTACTACCACCTATAATATTTTTTAAAATATCTCCTGCACCGCCTTTGCCTCCTTGAATTTTATCTATAACCTTAGTTAAAACATTTTCTACCAAATATTGTTTTAAGGCTTTAGCATCTACCTTACGCTGTATATTATCTAAAGGACCATAAAGATGAACATTAAAAGGAGGTAATTTTTGTCTATCTACTTTAACAGTAGAATTAACATCCAAATAGTACTTTGGAAGGTCAACCTTTCCTTCTGCACCAACAGTTACCGCCGTAGCATCTAACTTAAAGTGAGTTAAGGTACCAATTCCTTGTTTAATTATAACGTTTGCTTCTAAATTATTAAACGCCGTCTGACCTCCAGCAAAAGATGTATCTAATAAATTTATAATACTGGAAAGATCATTCATTTTGTCTAATGCATCTAATACCTTTTGTAGATTCACGCCATTTATTTTACCTTCTGTACCTACAAGATTAATGTTACCTGAGAGATTGTTTATATACTGATGCTCACTTGTGCCCAATGATTGCAATTTAGATGAGAAATTAAAATTTCCTTCTGTAATTTTTATTTCTTTATAATTTGGAACTACATCTTTAAGCTTTGCTTCTTTTAGCTCAGTATTTAAAAGAATTTCGCCAGTTTTAGCTATTACATGCCCATGTGCTTCTATAGAACCTCCATAAATACGACCTGAAAGAAATTCAAGATTAAGCTTACCACTTGCAAGCTGAAGCTTAGATTTCATACTATCTATATTTAGTGGTGCTTTAGTAAGTTTTGGAACAGATATTGTGAAAGTTCCATCAAAAGCATTTAAAAAAGATAGATCAATTTTCTCTTTAGACCACGGCGAACCAGACTTTTGAGTAGCTGGTGATACGTTTCCTTTATTACTGGTATTCCCTTGATTACTTGAATCATTCAAATTAATTTCTGAAGTGACTAAATCAAAAATAATTTTTGGCTTGTTGGTCAAATCTATGTTAGCTTTACCATTTAAAGATGTTTTGTTCTTATTGATAGTAACGTCAGATTTATTTAATATTATTTCTAAGACAGGCATTTGTCCCGAAATAGTATGCGATAATGAAAAAGCTCCGAGAGCAGCTGAAGCTTCTTTTTGATTTAAAAGTTGTTTTAAACTGTTACCAAGGTTTTGACCATTTGCTGTTATAGTAAGATATGGTTTATATGAACTAGCAGTGTCCACTTTACCAACTATATGAGTATCAATTCCTGATAGAGTAAGGAGAGTATCTGTTTGCCAGATTTTAGCTTCTTCACTACTCTGTCCTTTAATTTTTACTCCCGAAATTCCAATAGGAGAATTTATTCCCAATAACTTCATTAAAGTTGATCCTTTATTGGTCTCGAGGTTATAGGATAAATTGAGTTTTGGTTGCCAATTTATCGTAACATTACCATTTAAGTTCGCTTCTCCCAACAGGAGAGAGATATTTTGGACATCAACGGTATTTTTACTATACGTTACTGAAGCTCCAAGCGAGATATTATTACTCAAAAGCAAAGGCACATCTGAAGAGTTGATTTGTAATTCTTCTAATAAAGGCTTTAAACCTTGTGTCTTTATATTAATTTTATATCCTTTTAGCGCTTGGTCATTAGTAACCTTAGCAATAATATTACCTGGCACTATGTTTAAATTTAAAGTAGGTACCCCTCCTTTAAATTTGTACCCCCCTTCTCCTTTAGCCAGTATTTTTCCCATTGAAAAATTTAAGTCGCTAAGTAATATATTTTCCTTATCTGCAGTAATCCTAGTTGTAAGGTCGAATTCTCTCTGTAATCCTATCGGTATCATAGGAAAAAGATCACTTAAATGTTTTGCATTACCTTGATACTTTATATTTCCTGCAAAACTTAAATCATCTAAACTAAATTCTCCTGCGAGAGTAGCTTTTTCTCCTTTTATTTTACCTTCCGCCATGATGGGCATCAACGGTTGATTAGCATTAATTGAACCATTAAGCAAAATATTTTCCTCAAAAATTTTACTATTAATAGTAAATTCCATTGGCCCTTGTCCTAATAAATTTTTAATTATTAGATTTATATTCTCAAAAGCAATTTTTTCATTGTTTTGAACGTAAATTATTTGGCCATTTTCAATTACTAAGCGTTTTATAGAAAAAGGTAATTTAGGTATCTGTAGTGGTGTAGGATTATTAGTAGCAGAATTCTTACCGTTGTTATCTGTTTTTAATGTTTGAAGGCCTTTGCTATTATTTTGTTTTTCAATATGAATTTTAGGATTCTCAAGCATTATCTCAGAAATTACAAATGTACCTGTAAATAATGGTAAAATAGCTAAAGTTGCTTTTGCCTTGCCCACTTTAAGTATAGGAAGCTTTTGTTCATCAGGTAGACCAGAAAGTTCAATGTCAGATAACACTATCTTAGGTGCAGGTAAGATAGAAAACGTTATTGTATCTTTAATTATTAAGTCCCTTCCGGTCTCGGATTTTATTTTGGCTTCTATATCTTCTTTATAGTCGTCTAATGAAATTAGTAAAGGGATTACTAATAACGCTAAAATAAGCACTAGAACAAGAAATGCACCATATTTTAAAAATTTTCCCATCACTTACCTCTGTATATAATTTATTCTTTATTTTGCTAATATTCTTAATATTTATACTATAGATAATATTTCAATAACAGGAATATCTTCAGGGTTTCGATTGTTGCCTTGTAATGTGCTCTGTATTTAGATCGCTTAGAATGTATTCCCAAAACTTTAGCCCGTTTCTAAGTGCAAACGCAGATGTTTGATTGGTAAGTATAATAATTCCAGCTTTTTTTGAAGGAATGAACCCCATAAAGGTAGTAGCTCCATTAATAAAGCCAGAATGGAATATCAACCTTGACTCCTCTTTATTGTCAAGAAATAGAATACGCCAACCTAGACCATACCACGATTTTATACGATTATTATTAAATGGTAGACCAATATTCCAATAAAATACGTCTTTATTTTCAACTCTTGGCCTAAAAATTTCATTTAATACAGTTTCTGTTATTAAATCAGGTCTAGTACCCATAGCTAGTTTTAAGAATTCTGTCAAAGAATTAATTGTAGCAAAAACACCAGCAGCAGCTGGAACTGATTTTTGGTAATTAGAAGGAAAAGGTAATTGCTTTCCACTTCGTGAATATTGTCGAGCAAAATTAGAGTTTGGATCTATAGGTAATAAAGTTATGCCATTTGTACCTAGCTTACTATTAAGCAAAGATATAGCATCAGTTATACTATACCCCCTTTCCTTTAATGCATCGTCTATAAAACTGTACATTAAATATAACATTTACCTGGTTTGCAATTAGCTTCTTGTTGCTTTATTTGATTAATTAACTCAGTTTTGTTGATTCCTGACTCAACCAGAGCATTACCAGTAAATTGATAACCTGTAGTATGGCTTAGAAAATTTGAAATAGACATATTAGATTTCAAAAATGTTAATTTTACTATATCATTGAAACTAACTTGTCCTTGTAACACCATAAGACCGATTGCCGTTGAAATAATGGGTTTTGATATTGAAGCTAGAGCAAACAATGTGTCGTCATCTATGGGCAATGTCCTACCTATATCTTTAAAACCAAAAGATTTTTTATAAACAATTTTTTCATTGATTATTATAGCGACTGCACCACCCTGCACCCCTTCTTGTTCAGATTCGATATTTTTAATAAATGATTCAAGGTCATTTATAGAGTAACCTTGGCTATTTGAGGCGGAGGATATTGAACTAGTAAAGAGAAGGCAAATAAACATTAGTAACCTGATCATAAATCCTATTTTCCTTGTGTAGATGTTTCAAATATTAACGCCTGACGCTTAAACCAATATTTAGTAGATAATACTATTAACTAAATTAGTGCACAACACTCAAAGCTAATATGAAGAAAGAATAGTGAAGGCACTTAATAGCCACTAATCTTTTTGCTCTTCCGCTTCTCCCGTTGTTAAAACGCTCTCGAACGTCCCTATCTGGCCATTTACTCCCAAGGATTCTAAAGTACCTTTTGCTTCGCTAAAAAACATGTCCGCTACTACTCCTTCTTCAAGGTTTTCATAATGAAAAGAGTTACTTGACCCATCTTGAGAATCGCAAGAAGTATCTTTTTCTTTTAAATTAAACTCTCCCGTAAGAGGAGCTAACTTATTTGATGCTATAAAACAATCTATTACCCCCCTTTCCTCGATGCTAAGATGTAGTGGGTCAATAATAGTTTCCTTCCAAATGATAGATAATTGCTTAACAGGAATAGTTGCCAGAGTTTTCTGAAGGGTTATGTCAGATGGTTTTGAGCTTAGAATTAAGTTAATAACTGTAATATTACGCTCTGGACCAGCCTTCAAAGTAAAGTCATAGTTATTTTCTGCAAAAGCTTCTAATACAGGTACTGAGCAAGTTACAGCCGCTAAGTGCAGCGGGGTCATGTCTTCAACGTAATCGTTTCTTGCTCCTTTCTCGATCAAAAATTTGGCTATTTTTACGAAGTCTGTATGAAGAGTTCCTTCAAATATTGCTTTATAAAGAGGAGATTTATTACCTCTGCCTTTATTTATATCAGCTCCCATTACTTCTACTAAGTACTCTACTTTCTCATAATATCCTGCATTTTTGTGAATATCATTTTTTATACTATCATAAAGTAACGTGGCTCCCTTTACTCCGCATATATTTACCGAATACGGATTAATATTATGATTGAAAGGGTTAGGAATTTTTTTCTTTACTGAGCCTTCTTCAATTGCATCAAACTCTCCTTTACGTTTCATGTTCTTCTCCTTCTTCCTTAAATAGTCTCTCCGTCAAAACTCTAAATTTTTGATATAATTTCAAGAATTTCAAAAATAAATCACCGCACATTCATTTTTT
>NZ_JARJFB010000131.1:0-5207 GCF_034554655.1 Candidatus Megaera venefica | reverse complement strand
CTTCAGACACATCAAGATCTTGCTGCAAATATTCATAACCACAAAAATATTGCCAATAAATATTTTCCTTTAGCTCTTCCTCCGTAAACGAATCAGAACCGTTGTACATAGCTTGAAGCATTGATAGTGCTAGCATTACTCTATGATCTTTCTTATTTCTACCAAATTGCTTGATTTCAATGTTAGGCAATGCTCTGGCTTCAAGTTCAGACCAATTTACTAAATCCCTTAGTTTATATAACTTGTTTTTAGGATTTAGTTTTGTAGATAATTTCTCTTCAAATAACCTTTCTTGTTTTTGGAGAAAAGTAATATTTTCTATAGGCATAATTTTAAAATCCGTAAGCTTTATGCGGTAATTATACCATTTTCTTATGGATTTTGTAAGCTGTTTATGACATGAAACCCCTTGTTAATTCAGGCGGGGAGAGTTTTGACGGAGGGACTAATTATGCCAAAGGTCATCCTGAACTTGATTCAGGATCTTCGGCTGTTTCATGAGATGCTAAGACAAAGGCGGGCGCAAGCTTCAATCAAGTTTAGGAAGGCCCCCTTTCAAAGATGACTCCTTTTAATTTGCTATCATATTATCGTTTTGCAAGCCCTGAATCTTATCAAGGGTCGTTCCAGGTGTTGGCATTTGGTTATCAAAATTAAAGAATTCAACCATAAAATACTCATCTTCAGGTAGTGAGTTTTCAGGAAAAATAGTGCTAAAATTTGATGCGTAGGACTTAAATAATTTTCCTTTAGCAATGACAGTTCTATTTCCTACGGGAATCTTGTTGTGTAGGGAATGGGAAAAGATCATTGGATAAGCTAAATTTCCTATCTGCATACTTATCTTTTTACCGGTATCAACAGAGTTATAAATTACTTTTCCATCACTAAGTTTAGTTATTTTTGCATCGTAAACAGCTTTTCCACCACAAAATAGTGGGATTTTATAAGATAATTGGTCATCAAATATTTTTACATTATTATCGACAAAATTTTCGGGCATTATTTCTTTCAGTAATACATTTACCTTAAAGGCGCTCAATTTATTAGAATAGGTTTCTGGAAAATATTTGCTAGAAATAGTAGCGTGGCGTGTTTGACCAGTTTTCATACCAACAATTACGGCATCTAGTCCTGGTGCTATTTTATTAGAACCAAGAGGGAATGTCGCAGTATTTTCTTCAAGCAACGTATTAGTTAAAGATAGTATTTTATATTGAACTGTAACAATATGCCCGCAAGAAGCTGGTCCCTTTTCGCCATTACCAAAAGTATTTATTTTAAATAAGGCGTTGATAAATTTATCGCTGTTCATTTCAAAACTTGCGCCAGAACCAGCAACTGACTTATTCATAGGTTGAATAAGGCTTTCTAGAAATAATCTCCCTTCGTCAGTTTTTAAAACATTCAATAAAACGCCAGAAATAGTTTTTTCGATAAAAGTTCCACTGAATTCAGCAGGTTTTTGTTCTTGGTCAGGAGTGTCGGGTTTTTTTAGGTGTTCTGGAGGTTTCATAGAACTCAGGCTTTGCTGAAATATCATGTAAATAATGGCGCCTGTAATAATTAGTGTCAGGAGTTTTTGCATAATCTTACGTAATGTTCTATATATCTTTAATAGTCTAAACTATAACAATCGAACGCTAAAGATTCAAGATTGAACGATATTTATATGGATTTAAAAGTAAAAAATCATTTTTATGATGTGCTAATTGTTGGTTCTGGAGGTTCTGGGCTTGCTGCGGCAATTTTTGCAGCAAGAAGAGGGTGGAAGGTGGCTGTTGTTAGTAAAGTTCACCCACTTAAAAGCCATACAATAGCTGCTCAAGGGGGGATTAATGCAAGCCTTGGGAACGTGACACCAGATGATTGGCGCTGGCATTCATATGATACTATAAAAGCCTCAGACTGGCTAGCTGATCAGGATTCAGTTGAGGAAATGTGTAAGTCTGCTCCAGATGTGATAAACATGCTTAGTGAATTAGGCGTAGAGTTTGATCGAATGACAGATGGCACAATTGATCAAAAAATATATGGTGGTCAGAGTACAGACTATGGTAAGGGAACATTTGCGCACCGGGCTTGCTTTGCAAAAGATAGGACTGGCCATTCAATAATGCATAAGCTTTACGAAGAAGCGATTTCCAAAAGTATTACATTTCATAACTATAATTTTGTATTAGATTTGATTTGTGAAGATAATCAATGCAACGGAGCAGTGTGTTGGGACATAGAAAATGGATCCATAAATATAATTAATGCAAAAAACACAATTATTGCTACGGGTGGATGTAGCCAGATGTATTCCACTGCAACATCATCGGCAGTATGTACGGGTGATGGTAATGGGTTAGTAGTTAGGGCGGGTATTCCTTTGCAGGATATGGAATTTGTGCAATTTCATCCAACTGCACTTCATAAGGTAGGCGTTTTGATTACCGAAGCTGCAAGGTCAGCTGGAGGAATATTACTTAATTCGCTTGGCGAGAGGTTCATGCTCAAATATGCTCCTAAATTTAAAGAACTTGCGGCAAGAGATGTTGTCGCTAGAGCGATTGCGACTGAGATAAATCAGGGTAGAGGATGTGGTCAAGATCAAGACTATGTATTTCTTGATTTAAGGCATTTATCAGAACATGAAATAGTTGAAAAACTACCAACCGTTTTTGAGAATTGCATGGAATTTGCTAAAATTAACGCAAGTGTAAATCTGATACCAATTGCTCCAGCATCACATTACACAATGGGTGGCATACCAACTGATAGTAATTGTCAGGTCATTAAATATGACGAACAAGGAGAGCATAAAGTTGGCTCTTTATATGCAATAGGTGAAGCTGCGTGTATTTCGGTACATGGCGCTGGGCGTTTGGGTTGTAATTCGTTGCTTGACCTAGTCGTTTTCGCAAAAAAAGCTGTGGACTCTTTAGGAAATATGGATAAGCAAGAAAATAGGAATTTAGCAGGGCATAAAAATATCGATAAATTTAAAAAGATTTTTACCAGAAAAGCTTGTGATGTTGAATCAATGGCAGGGCAATTGAAAAGTACTATGAGTAAGTATGTGGGAGTATTTAGGACTTATGATGGTCTTGTCCAAGCCTTAAAAAATATCACGAGTATAGAAGAAGATTATAATAAGGCTGGTATTATGGATAAGTCGCTTCAGTGGAATATGGTACTTCAACATTATCTAGAGCTAGGTAATATGATTGTATCAGCTAAGGCCACTATAGAGTCGGCACTTTGGAGAGAAGAAAGTAGAGGAGCTCATTGGAGGGATGATTTTACGCAAGTCAATCCTAAATATTGGGGACATACTATTTGTTTTGTGCAAAACAAATCTTCTTTATTCTTAAGGCCTATCAGAATTAGCAAAGATAATGTGGACTTTTATCAACCAGAAAAGAGAAACTACTGATGATATGTTTAATTTGCGAAGTAAGGGTTTACTTTCAATGGTAAAGTAATTTTAGTCCATTAGGAGGATAAATGAGCTTCGAAAATAAATTGGTTATTATTGTAAATAAAGATATAGAAATTGGTGTTGCTTTAAATGCAGCTACACACGCATCATTTGCGATTGGTGCTTTACTTGGTCAAGATACAAGCTTTCTACAATCAAACAAAGATGCAAGTGGTAATGATTGGAAAGTCTCCGGTATGCCTTATATTGTTTTACGCGGCAAATCAAATGAGATTAAGAAAGCTGTTTTAGCTGCAAAAGAAGCTAAGATTATGCAGCTAGCATTTGTTGATAGCATGACTGGGGGGACCTATTTAGAGCAAATAGAAAATATCACGCGAAAAACTCAGGACGAACATATTTATTATGCAGCAGTACTTTTTGGTAAATGGGATATAGTGACGCAGATAACCAAAAAATTATCACTTTATAAATAATAGTTGGTTAGTTGTATACACAAATAAATATATATAATTTTTTAGGTAGTAATTATGAGTCACTTTAAGCTAGCTCTATCTGTTTTTGTTATTTTTACTGCAAGCTTAGCTATCGCAGTTGGGGTCGAAGAAAATCTACGAGATTTAAATTTTTGTGCAGTTACTAAAGTTACTATGAATGACTATGAGCCAGAAAGTTTTGAGTCTTCAAATAATTTACTCCGAAAAGCAGGGCAAGAAGAAATTTTTTGTGGTAAAAAAATAATAGTACATGGGAAAGTTTTAGACCAAAATTGTATTCCTGTTGCTGATGCAAAAGTTTATATTTGGCAGGCCAACTGTAACGGTAAATACCCTTATAAACCACTTAAGAATATAGCAAAAAAGAGTTTAGTAGACATTAATAAAGAACTTACATTTACTGGTAACGGTACAGCGACGACAAATAACAAAGGTGAGTTTACGTTTGTCACAACTTATCCGCCAGCAATGCAGGGTGCAGCTTCACATATTGATTTGCGTGTAGAACATTATATGCTTGGTACGATTCAGACCACCGTAATGCTTGATAGTAACAAAGTGAGTAATCCACATGATAAGCCAGAATTACAATCTATTGCTGAAGCTCTTGAGGCCACTGATACAAGCATTTACAATTTCCAAATTGTGCTTCCAGGTTCTGGGATCAAAGGCTATACTGATGGTTCGGATTAACTGGTATTTTTTAAAAATCTTGTAAATTTAATTTATTATAAAAAATATGAAAGCATCATCTGATGTAACAAGCGAGGAAAAACGCTTTATTGTTTCATTTAAGGATTCAAAGCCAAAGAAAACCTTCGATTTTGAAAAGGAGCAAAGAAAACAAGAGGCTGCTGGAGAGGCGGCAGTTCTTAAAAAATTTGCTAAAATGCGTGTTGATAATGATATATCAAGCGAGGAACAATATTCTTCTGAAGTTAAAACCATGTCATGTACTCAAGGTTTTTCACCGCAAGAAGAAAATTTGATATCTGGTGACATATCAGATGACTCTGATTGCTAAATTAAACCTAACGAAAATTGAACGGTCAAAAGTAGTTCTTATAAGAATCTTGGGATTCGGCTTTAGTATAAGAGCATATAACTCGTCTCCCCGCCAAAATTGATAAGAATCATGTGATTTAAAAAAATTTCACAAAAAAGGTAGATTTGGGAGTTTATCGATTGATATTTTTTGATAAATTTTACGTAGAGTTTTGGTCAAAATTTGGAGTTTTTGAACTTTAGACAAGTAGAATGGTTAACGAATTTACCTGTAATTC
>NZ_JARJFB010000130.1:0-5252 GCF_034554655.1 Candidatus Megaera venefica | reverse complement strand
GCTATATTTTGTAAAGGATTATATAATTTTGTAAAAGTAGATAAATACTAGACTTTCTGATTCCTAATCCGTAGGTCGGAGGTTCAAATCCTCTCGGTCCCACCATAAATATAGTTACTATTGAAGTTGTTACCCTCTATAATCTAAGGAATTGGTTTTATACCTATTTTTATTGGCTTTTCTTTTGCTTTTGCCACTTTTTATCTATGGTATCAGTAAGCAGCACAGGCGCTGATATAGCTTCTTTACCTACGATAAACTGGATCAATATAGGGTCGCTTTGAGCAAACATAATTTTAAGATTGTCCCCTCTATGTTTTTCCAGATACGATTGAATTCTAGAATCCAGCATTCTATATAACCCATATTGAGTAATAGTTCTTTCTTTTGCATGGGCCTCATTTTTAAGCTTTACTGGTGCTTTGTATTTAATTGCAAAAGATACTAGAGTCTTCTTGTCATCTTCTAGGAGCTCATTAATATTTCTACCACTTTGCTGCAATAAAACACCAAGTACAGTCCCTTCTGTTTCCAAATTTTCTACAGAATCTTTTATTAGTTCAAATTGACTTATCGTTTCCTTCCATTCGGGGTTATCCCGAGTAGTAGCAAGAGCATAAGAGCCAAGAGAAAAATACCAAAATATCCCAAAGATAAAACTTATTATATTTGATTGTACTGATAACCTAGTCATAAACCTACCTCATATAAAATGTGAATAAAAATAGTTTAAAATAGCTTATATAATTGTAATAATCTAAAAATTTCTTGTCAATATGGCTAACATTATAATAGCTCCAGTCTGCTGGACAGGATCGACAACTAATGAGATTTCAATAAGGGGTTAACAGCAATAAGAGGGAGCATTTATATAAAACTTAAATCAAGTTCTGACCTTTACAAACACAGACATGCCTGGAACTATCTTGTTTTTGACACGTTCGGGAACTTGGAAATCAATAATTACAGGTACCCTCTGCACTATTTTAGTAAAATTGCCTGTAGCGTTTGAAGGAGGAAGAAGACTGAACTTAGCACCAGTTGCCGGAGAAACATTCCGAATCTCTCCTTCAATTTTTTCCCCTTTCTCAGAATCAACCAAAATTTCAACCTTCATGCCTAGTTTGAATTTGGAAATTTGCGTTTCTTTAAAATTAGCTTTTATATACAACTCATCAATCGGAACAACAGAAAACAAAACACTGCCAGCGCGTATATAGTTTCCCTCTCTTAAAGAGCTATTACCTATCATACCTCTTATTGGAGAACGAATAACGGTATTATCCAAAGCTCTCTTAGCTAAATCAAGTTCAGAAGAAACGGTGTTATATTTTGCCATCGCAGCAAAGCGCTTTATTTCAAGCAAAGTAAGATTTTCTTTACTTGTCTGCATATTGAACTCCGCTTGAGCTAGATCACTTTTAGCTTTTTCAAACAAAATTTTAATACTATCAACGTTTTTCTTACTAGCAAAATTATCTTTACTTAGTGCTTTAATTCTTTTGTAATCAATCTCAGAAATCTTAAAGCTCTCAACAGCAAACTGATATGCTTCATCTGTTTTCTGTTGTTCAATATTTGAGATCTTAATGTTTTGCTCGATCATTTCTATATCTCGCCTTGCCCCATCAAGATCAGCCTTAGCTTTATTGAAATTAGCTTTATGATCATCATCTTTGATTTTAGCTATTATTTGGTTAGCCTCAACGACGTTGTTTTCTTTAACCAATACTTTATCTATTACGCCATTGACTTCGGAACTAATGCTTGAGATATCCGCTTCTACATATGCATTATCAGTTGATTGAGTTTTTGCCCAAACATATATCTCATAAGTAAAAAATAAAAGTAATAGTGATGCAGCAACGGATATATACCTTGCATAACGATAAGAATTGAATTTGTCAATTAGTGACTCAATGGCTTTGTTCATCATAATTTACGAGTTACATACATACATACTGGTATAGATAATACATAAAGTATAGCAACTAGCGGCAGCGAGTACCAAGGATATATAACAATTGTTATTATAATAACTGCAGAAACAATCATGGAAAGTGATAAATATTCCTGTTTTATCTGTATTTTCTTTAAAGACAGAGTGGGTAATCTGCTTGGAAGCAACAAAGCAATAATTACAATATAAAGATTAATAAGCAACGTATGATTCCTAAGATTAAACTCACCAAAAAGGGGAGAGAATTCAAAATCTAAAATCAACGGAATTAAAGCAAGAACGGCTCCGCTAGGCGCTGGAACTCCTAGCAAAAAACGATCATCTTGTTTTATCTCACTTGGCTGGACAATTGCTGTATTAAACCGTGCTAACCGAATTGCCATACAGACCAAGAATAACATTATAGACGCCCATGATATTACTTTGTACTCGTACTGCTGAAAAGACCAAAGATAAATTAACATTGCTGGGCATAAACCAAAATTCATAAAATCACATAATGAATCAAGCTCAGCTCCGAAATGACTAGTAGCATTAAGCATTCTTGCAACTCCGCCATCAAGTCCATCAATTATCGTTGCAATTAATATACAATACACAGCCGTTTCCCAACGACTGTCGAGAGCAAATCTAATTGAACTGCTTCCTATAATTAACCCTATTAAAGTGATTATGTTCGGCAGTAGCTTTGTAAACGGTACTGGCCTGATACCTAACCTTTTACGTTTAAATCTTAGCAAATTAAACCCCTAAATATATTATCTAACTTCAAATTTTATTTGATCTGACTTCTTTTTATTCAAATCTGCAATCACTGTCTCACCACCAACACAAGTCTGCCCCTCAGAAACCATGATAGCGGATTTAATTGGCAAATATATATCAACACGACTGCCAAACCTAATTAGACCATATCTTTGTCCAGCTTTTACTTCTTGTTCTTCTTCTAGATCACAAACAATTCTCCTTGCAATAAGCCCTGCAATTTGAACAAAAGCAACTTTAGTTCCATTGTTTGTTTCCATGAGTACAGATTGGCGCTCGTTATGGATACTAGCTTTGTCTAAAGCCGCATTAAAGAACTTTCCTGGATGATAATGTAGTGATAAAATTTTTCCGTTTGCTGGCGCTCTCTGAATATGAACGTTAAAAATATTCAAAAAGACACTGACTCTAATCATTTCTTCGTTTCCCAAATTAAGCTCTACCGGAGGAATAACTTCAGTAATTTTTTGAACAATTCCGTCAGCTGCGCTTATAATAAGATCGTCACCTACCGGAGTCACCCTTTCCGGATTTCTAAAAAAATATGCGCACCAAATGGTAGAAATGCCCCCAATCCAACCTAGTGTAGAACTAAATGAGCCTAAAACAAAAGTTACTGCCGCAAAAATAATTATGAATATATACCCTTCTCTGTGAATTATCTTTGCAAGGTCGCTATAAGGTTTCATAGATTTTCTCCTAAATTTTTGTTTCAATGTTCGGATGATGATAAATTTCTTGTTCGAAGCGGTCAAGAACAAATCAATCTACTTGCCGTTTAATTTCAGTATTGCCATTACAAGAGCTGTTTTTATCTTGACCACTATCACTAATTATGTTTATAATGCACCAAAATAAATGCAAAAGCTGAAATTATAGAGGCGGTCATGAAAATTGTTAAATCGTTAAAGTCTTTAAAAGCTAGAGATAAGAACTGCCGAATAGTAAGAAGAAAAGGTAGAGTTCTTGTTATTAATAAAGTAAATAAAAGATTTAAAGCCAAGCAGGCTTAAACTTACATTAATTCGTAAGACTCGATAAGGGAGAGAACGTATCTGGTTACTCTCCCTTATTTTATGGTTTCTACAATACTCATCAAATTAATCTAACTCTCTCACGCTCTTTTTTCTTATCTATCTTCTTTATCTAAAGGTAGAATGAGATGCCGGAACAAGCCAGGCATGACTAAATGCCGTCATCCTGAGCTAAGATCAGGATCTCATGAGCTAGAAAAAAGATACCGGGTCAAGGTTTAATCTCTTTAGTATTAATTAATTTATATCACGCATTATGGAAACTAACTCACTATATTGGGCCGTCTTTGGAACAATTGTAATTACTTTACTTATTCTTGATCTAGGAGTGCTAAATAAGCGTGATCATGTCATGACCCTTGGACAAAGCTTGTCTCTTAGCTTATTTTATATCACAATCGCATGCTGTTTTGGCATGTATATCCATTATGCAATCGGCGCAAGTCCAGCTCATGATTATTTTACTGGCTTTTTACTTGAGAAAGCCATGTCTTTAGATAATATCTTTGTAATCTCAATCATATTTAGTTTTTTTAAAATCCCTCTTAAATACCAACATAGAGTCTTATTTTGGGGCATATTAGGTGTTATTATCCTTAGAGCAATAATGATTTCTGCTGGAGCAATTCTGCTGGCTAAATTTAGTTGGTTATTGTTTATCTTTGGAGCAATTCTTATCGTTACCGGAATAAAAACACTCTATCTAGCAAACAATCATTCCTTTGATATAAATGATATGTATGTGTATAAGCTTTTAAAGAAAAAGATAAATATATATCCAGAGTTAGTTGGAAATAAGTTCATTGTTGTTGAAAACAGTAAAGTATTTGCGACACCTTTACTTATGGCCTTAATAACTATTGAGTTCATGGACTTGGTATTTGCCATTGACAGTATTCCAGCTATTTTTGCTATTACTCAGAATACATTTATAGTATATACCTCAAATATTTTTGCGATTCTTGGACTCAGAGCACTATTTTTCTGCCTTGCTGATATAGTCGAAAGGTTTAAGTACATAAAATACTCCCTAGCACTCATCTTAATTCTTATTGGAGTGAAAATATTTGCTGGCCATTTTATAGACATTCCTAAATACATCCCTCTCGTAGTCACATTCGTGCTACTAGTACTTGGAGTTTTGGTTTCACTAGTAATGAAAAATAGAGAGAGCAAACTCGGCTAATGGAAGAGATGAGATAAAGGTCATGCTGAACTTGATTTGGCAAGCCCGCCTCTTTTGCCTAGAGCTTCCATATGCCTACTAAGATCCCGGGTCAAGTCCGGGGTAGCTGTGTACAAGCAACTAAGTACTACTCCTGGTCAAGTTGTAGAAGAAGTCGATGTATTGGGGAATTCTTCCGATGAAGAGATGGATAGCGATAGCGATTAAAAATAAGATTTTAGTATAAGAGTTAGTCCATCCACCGAAACTCCCACAAGGCAACAAATATAAGGGTTGCAAGATAAAAAGCTTGGTCAAATCCATAAGA
>NZ_JARJFB010000129.1:0-5378 GCF_034554655.1 Candidatus Megaera venefica | reverse complement strand
CGATACCGATACCGATACCGATACCGATACCGATACCGATACCGATACCGATACCGATACCGATACCGATACCGATCTAGTTCTATTCAAAGCAAATTTGAAAATAATTGCGGGCTCAAAATTGCTCCTTGTCCCAGTTATAAATCAACTTCATACATAAGAGTAAAAAACCAATGACTGAATCACGTCTAACAGAACTGGATAAAGAAAGAAAAGAGCTGAACGATCTATATGACCAGTCTGCATTATTAGTATTAAGAGCGAGAAACATAAATAGAGATCTGGAAGAATTGGCAACAAAGATAAGACATATGGCTACCACAAAAGAAGCTGAGTGCCATGAGATTTTAGAAACCTTAATGAAAGGAGAACAGCAATGACTGACTTACAGAAGATAGCTAGGCGGATACTGAGAATGATTGAAGCTGGAGAAACTAACCAAGACGTATTCGTACGGGACTCTGGGACTTTGGCTGAGTTAGTACTGAGCATAGAGGAAATCACTACGAAGAGGTTTAAATGAGTGATAACGAATTACAAATTGATTTAGCAGGAATTGATAAGGTCTATACAGAGTCTAATGGTTTGAACGTGGCTTTAGTTAAGGAAGCAGTAAGACAAACCGAGCTAAAGATCCAAGATGAACATGCTAGAAAAGAAAGGATAGATTCTAGGGCTTATACGATGTTGACGTTACAGATAACTTTAATAGGTGTAATTGTCGGTCTTATATCGTCTGCTAATTTAAGCAATGTGTTTTTAATATTGTTAAGTACTGTTGGGTTGATTTTGATAAGCGGTACATTCTGCTTATTTCAAGCGTTAAAACCTAGGTCATACTCTCCATTAGGTACGTTTCCACATAGCTGGTTGAGTGATGGATACTTAAAAAACAACGAGACTGAAGACCATAACGACCACATATTAGCTCTAGCACTTGCTCGCATTTTGTATGCTCAAGAAGCTACTATCCAAGTAAGCGATACGTCAAATAACAAGAAACTTGAATGGCTAAACAACGCCTTGAGATTAAGCCAATTATCTATGCTACCTATCGCAATATGTTTAATAGCAAAGATAATTAATACAACAATGTAGGAAGGGGTAAGACGTGAGTAAAAACGAAAAATGGACTGATAAGAAAATACAGAAACTTTTTGAAGACAAATTTCTTAGCAAAATACACTCACCGGAATTTAATTTTGGTTGCGTATTTTTATATGCGGATATTGAAAAGAAAGATCCGAGAGTTGGAGTAATTACAAAAGATTCAAGACTTAGGATGATAAGTAATCAGCTCAGTCCTAACCATATAATAATGCTATCAAATGCGCTGTATTCGCTTGTGCAGCAATTTGCTTCTCCTATCACTGCGTTTAATTTTAGAGAAGAGTTGGATGCTTTAATTACTGAAGTAATGACAAACCATGATGGAGGTAACGCATGAAAGTCCAATCTAATACTCAGCTTCGTAAAGCAAATGTATCTGGTAAGAAGAAAAGTAACATTCTTTATATCAGCTCATATAAGAAGCGTAATGTTGTAAAAGCTTACACAAAAACAGATGACGATTGGTACGAGATATTAAGAGCAAATGATACATGTAGCAAAGTATCATTTAAAGCAGCACGACTTGTCGGTAAATTGATACTTGAATTACATAAAAATAATGATCGTTCTGTGTATAAGGATAATTATTGGTTTTCAAAAATTGTTAATGTATCTAGCGCAAAGCAAAATTTGAGAATTCGTAAACAGATCAGTCACATTTTCAACTTCCCATTCCGTAAAACAATCATAGTTGATGGAACTTGGTTGAAAGATGTATATGAAATTTCTTTCACTGAAAACGCATATAAAATACTCAACTTTGAAGATGCAAAAATTGACAAAAAAGATGGTGAAGTAAATGCTCTAGATACGGCATCAAATAAGTCTTTACATGGGGACACAAATGTCTCTACATACGGACATAAATGTCCCTCATATATGTATGATAAAGAAAAAGAAGAAGAAGCTTTAGCTTATTCTTCTTCTTTTTCTAATAATGAAAAATTAAAAATAAAAAACTTCACCAAACCTAAACCAGCACTGCAAGAAGCTAGCACCGGAATACCAACCTTGGCTACTGGCTTCATGAATGAGCCAGCCAAGGTTTACCAAACAGAAGAGATCCGTACTGAGGCAACTGAAGTGGTCACAAATTGTGATAGTTTGGCAGAGCTTAGAGCCCTACAGGACATTCCTATACTAGCTAATTTTCTGACAAAAACTGAGAATATACCTAGCGAGGAGGGTAGTGTGAATACAGGGCAAACAAACCAAATAACGCAGTTGAAGGCAGAGATCTTCAAGGCATTTGATAGCAAAACCAGTGAGGAAATCATGGAGAATTGTACCTTTACGGAGCTTGAGCCAAACAAGCTGGGAATCAGCATAAAAGCTAAATTTATCTTTTCTGAACACGACAAACAAAAGCTTAAAACTTGTGTTCATATGACGTATGGTTCTGAGATAAAAATGGTGAATACGTCAGCTGTTAAACAACAAGCTGCTCCGATGCAAGCCGTTGCTGAACCCACTCAAATTAGATCAAATTGCCACAGATGGGATCGATTCAAAAATGAGTTACTCAAGTATTTTCCCGAGAAAACAGGTGATCATATTCTCAACGCTTGGTTTGACAAACTAAGAGTTAGTGAAGATGCACCAAACAACAGAATTATCCTAAGTGGTTCAACGTTTTATGTTGATAGCGTTTACAACAGGTTTCAAAGCGCAATTGAGAGTGTAGTCAAAAAGCAAAAAGTAACTCTGGAATTGCATTATGAAAATAATAGCCAGAGACCAATGATTTACAAACCAAATTGAGGATTCTAATGCGGAATAGTGCAGAAGTACAGCTGATAGGCTACGTGTACCAAGATGCAAGATGCCCGAATGAACGAGATTATCCGAATTGGGTGGTGTTCAAGCTTTGTGTGAACAAGAAGTACAAAGACAAAAACGGAGAAGAACAGCAAGATACTAGTTGGTTTGAGTGTAAATCCAATTCCGAAACGATGTCCAAACTTATTAAGCTGTACGTCAAAGACAAGATGGGTTTATTTGTCAGAGGAATACCTAAGGCAAAAGCTTATACGACCAGTAGCGGAACAGCAGAAGCAAATATCGAAGTACTAGTGACTGAGTTTAATATTCTAACGTATCCAAAAGAAAAGACGGAGGGAGCAGAGCAGAGTAACGGCAGGTACAAGATAGAAAGCGGTACAAAGGCGGTTATGCCAGAAGCAGAAATATACGATGATGAAATACCATTTTGAGAGGATATATGAATATTATAGAGGTTATGAATTCACTACAAATTGAGGTCGGTTACGCTAGAAGACCTTGCTGGCCAGATGGAGAAATCTTAGTAAGGAGTAATATTAGTAATATTGAAATAGTAAATGTTCAGGAAGAAAAATACCCAAACAATGAAACTATTTATGAATTTACTTGTGAGGATTTATCAGCTAACGATTGGATTGTAGTGGATGGTAAGGTATGAATTTTATTCAAGCTATCGAGGCTTTGCAAGAAGAAAAGCTAGTATATAGAAAAAGTTATGATTTTAATCATTGGTGGAGTTCAAATGCTGGCAATGAATGGGGTAGAGAATTACTTATTTATTTTGAGAATGACACATGCTTTTTAGATAATAATGTATTTACTGTAGATGATTACTTGGCTACTGATTGGGAAATAAAAGAAGAGATACAAAAATGAATTTTATAGAAGCAGTAAAACTATTAAACGATGGTAATGGCTCATATATTACAAGAAATCCAAAGGCAAGTCATATGTTTGTATATAAGAGCTATGATGTACCACGCATAGATAGGTTTACACTGGTGATTAAAAAACTTATACCTCACCACGGAATAGGCTATGCCCCTTATGAACCTAGATTAGACGAAATACTAGCTAATGATTGGGAAATATACAAAAAAGAACCTGAACTACATACTTTTGAGGAAGCTATTAAGCTTATGAAAGAAGGGAAAACTATAAAAAGAAAGTTGTGGGCAACAAAGGTAATCGAACGAGATTTCTGTGATGATTATTCGGTAGAGTTTACTATTGATGATTTTGAAGCAAACGATTGGATAATCGTAGAGGAGGAAGTATGAAAAACGTGATGATATTATGGACTCTTACCATCCTTCTCATAGCTTTTTTGATGTGGCTACCGATGATAACCATTTCAAAGGAGATGCTGGATTTAAATAGCAAAATTGATAAGATAGTAATATTCCTAGATCTAGAGTTGAGGGACAAAGATGAGGTAGCGGAATGAAGGAAACGAAACGCTATAACAAGTATTTTAACTCGAACACTCCAGAGAAGTTAGTGGAGAGACGATCAAGGTCAAAACAAATCATAATGCTAGCAAGAACTGGTGATGCTTGTGATAGGATGATAGCTTTACAGAGGTTTCAAAAGGAGTGTGCTGAAAGAAAAAGACAAAGATTACTTGAAGAAGTAAGAAACGTAGAATTGTTGTTTAGTCAATAATTTGGTATTTTTAATAACATATTAAAGAGGAGATCTTTATGGATTATAAGATAGATTTAAAATTAAAATGCCTAGAATTAGTTATGAGAAATTCTAGTATAAATGAAATAGGCGCAGGTCGTTTGTTGGAGGAAACAAAGTTAATTTACAATTTTCTATTACAAGGTAGCGGTATAACCGCAGATTAGAAATACCGCTACCAGAAGTAATATTACGAACTTTTGACCGTTGCTATGCACTGTTTATAAGGGTCTGTCCATCTAAGTGTGTAAATTCCTTATAGGTTATATAATCAATTAATATAACTAAGAGGAATAAAATATGACTAAAAACACTATCAATAATAAGAATAATGAAGCTATATCCGCAGCGATAGATTTACTGGTAAGTAAAGAAGTAGATCTATCGAATGTTTTAAGCAAAGGCGGGTTATTGAAACAACTAACAAAACGTCTTGTGGAAAAAGCTTTACAGGCAGAGATGAATAATCATCTAGGTTATGACAGATACGATCGTATTATCACTTCTAATAACGCCCGTAACGGTGTATCTCAAAAGAATCTAATCACTGATAATGGCCTTATTACAATAGACGTTCCAAGGGATAGAGATGCTGAGTTTGAACCTGCAATCATTCCCAAAAGAAAAACAAGAATTGAAGGTTTAGATCAAAAAATTCTATCCTTATACGCCAAAGGAATGAGTCTATCAGATATTAAACTTCAGATTCAGGAACTATACGGGGCTGACATTAGCGAAAGCCTTGTTAGTAGAATTACTGATGATGTCATGGACGATGTTAAAGCTTGGCAAGGCAGGCC
>NZ_JARJFB010000128.1:0-5441 GCF_034554655.1 Candidatus Megaera venefica | reverse complement strand
AAAAAATGAATGTGCGGTGATTTATTTTTGAAATTCTTGAAATTATATCAAAAATTTAGAGTTTTGACGGAGAGACTAGATAATTATTTTATTGATGTTGCTTAAAAGGGGACTATTGCAAAGAGCAGCTTAAGTGAATAAACTAGTCAATATCTACTCTTTATATTAAATTGATATTGACGTTTCTATTTGCAACAATAGCCAAATTATTTGGTATAGATTCATTAAAGTTAACTTTTTACTTAACTTAATAAAAATTGAGTCTACTTATGTTTTGCCTTCGCAAAAGCTTTACCAGTATTTTCTTTAATACCAGTTTGCATAACGTTAAGCACTTCTATCAATGATTTCGTAGACATATCAATAACTTCTTTGGCATTATTGAAATTAGTATCCATGGATGATTGTAAATATTTTTGCTGGCAAGCACTAATTTGATTTACGTCACCTGCAGAAATCGCATCCTTCATCGTGTTATACATTTCAGTTGTATTTTTCTGAAGCGCATCGGCTCCTCTTTTGAAGATCGATTGCATATTTTCCGATACCATTTGATTGGTTGAAGATACAGCTTCAGTAGTGTTTTTCATCGCAGCAGAAAATGAAGACAAGTCTACATTAGGCATTCCTTGCATTGATTTTGTAAAAGCTTCTTGGTTCAAAATTGACTGAAAAAACTCAAACGGATTATTATTACTCATAGCTTAACCTCTCTATGTGATGTGTAAGTTAGTTATATTTAAACTTAGTATTTATTATTTACAGATCTAATATGCACCAACTTGGTTATTGTACCATGAATTTCTAAAGTTACAAAAAAATAATTTCCTGGTTGAAGCTAATTGGTCACAAATTAGCTTTTTATACATCTATTTTTTACTGGAGGCTTTAAGGCTAAGAATCTCTTTTTCAAGCTTCCCAACTAGTTTTTTTAGTTGTTCATACTCTTCTCTCGAAACATACTTTCCTTTGATGACGTTTTCTTCTATATACTTAGCACCTGATGATCTAATAACTTGTCCAGATTCTCTTGCTATTTTACTAGCACCTGCCAGCATCTTTATTATGTTTTCTTGGGTCATACTAATAAGTCACTTATTTTTTGACTATTGTAATAGAAAGCGCATGCAATCCATTAATAAATTCTTTTTTCAGAAGATTATTAATGGCACGGTGTTGCTCAATTTTTGTACCACTATTCAGAGCATCAGAAGAAATTTTAATTTCAAAATGTGTTTGACCATCACCATTAGGGTTACCAAGATGGCCAGCATGGCTGGCACTTATGTCATTTACTTCAAGAAAATGTGGATTTAAGGCACGAAGCTTGTGTTCAATGATTTCTTTTCTAGTCATTATATTGCTTTAATGTTTAAAAGTATGATTGGTTTTGCTATCATTGATGTGCGTTACTCTTCAACTACAAAAGTATAGGGTATTATGTCTAATAAAGCAAGAATCATGGACACCTTGCAGAAAGAGATTAATAGAATTAAGAGTGGTGTTTTACTAATCGTAAAGCTCTTGAATAAGGATGAACTCAACATTCTAATAGAAGATACTGCAGCTATTATCGACAAGTTTTATTTAATGGTAGAAAAAGCATGTGAAAAAGCTAGCGACTACGTTATTTTAAGAACGCATGACCCAACTAGACTATATATAGTTCTGCCAGATGATACAAAAATTGCTGAACGCTTAGCCTATTCTATTTATAAGCAGGTTCAGCTTTATGTCGATTCAGACATACCAGAAAGTTATCTAAAATGCGGAGTAGGTAGCATAAAATTCGATGAGAACCAGAAAAGAGCTGACAAACTGCTTTCACTATTACTTTATGCTATGTCAGTTTCAAAAGATCGTAGTTATTATCATAGTTATGATGATCATCCAATTGATATCGAGACATTAAGGCTTAGTAATAGTAACTTAAATTTGCTAAGAACTTCTTTGCTAAAAAAGAAAGCAAAGTTTATGTACCAACCGATTGTCGATCGCAAATCCGGTAATATTGAATATTACGAATGTTTACTTCGTGTGCCAGACAAGAATGATGAGTTTATCTCTGTAGGTCCAATGATAGAGGCTGCGGAATCAAAAGGATTGATAAATATTGTTGATTTTACTGTAATTGAAATGGCAATCAAAGAACTTGAACGCGATAAAAAAATCAAATTATCAGTCAATATTTCTAATATAGGTGTACTTAATAAAAGATTACTAAAAAGGATTGAAAGTTTATTCAAGAAATATGAAGTAGCTAATAGGCTAATAATCGAAATAACAGAGACTTCATTGAATCAAGATTTTATTACTACTAAAAAGTTTATTGATACACTACATACATATGGATGTCGATTTGCACTAGATGATTTTGGTTCTGGTTTCACTTCTTTTAAACAACTTCTTAATTTACCTATTGATATTATTAAAATCGATGGTAGTTATATACGGGACATTTTAGATAATGATCATAATCGGTTTTTTGTAGAAGCTCTAATAAGTTTGGCAAGCGATCTGGGTATTAAAACCGTAGCTGAGTTTGTTGAAAATGGGGAAATTGCAAGATTTTTGATTGATATAAAAATTGATGGAATGCAAGGCAATTTCTTTTTGCCTGCTTCTGAAAACCGTATTAACTAGATTATTTGTTAATCAGCCTCTTCTACAGTTGATGACCCATAAGTAACACATAGAGCCAATAAACAAGTTGTTTTGGGCTTGATTCATAAATGTCCAAAGTTACCAAGCACTAGTGTCGAGAATAAATCTTATGCAAAAGAGCTGCACAGTCATACCGGGCTTGACTCGGGTCTCAGGCGACAGAAAAAAACCCTGAAACAAGTTCAGGATGATTAGCTTTTGCCTTTGACCCTTAGCCAAAGACGACAAAGTACATCAAATATATCAATTTATATTTGGTTGTTGATATAATAACGTTAGTTTTTGATAAAACTTATCTTTATGATAGAATCAACTTAATAAAAAATTATAAATAAGATGAGTTTTAAAACATACTTAGAAGCTTTAAACGCTGAAATTCAAGATATAAAAGCAATAAAAATATCCGGTAAAGTTATTTCAGTAAAAGGAATAGTGATAAAGGCTCGGGGTATTAGTGAATTTGTTTCAATTGGTACACGATGTAAAATCAATAGTAACTTACGTCACTCTTCAATATTGTGTGAGGTGGTTGGTTTTGACGATGAGGGCGTATTATTGATGCCTTTTGAAGATACTCAAGGCGTTGGATCTGGAGCCGAGATAGAAGTCTACCAACATGAGAATGTTATTCATCCAGAAGAAAGCTGGCTTGGCCGGGTATTTAATGCTTTTGCTGAACCCATAGATGATTTAGGTCCCGTTAAATACGGAGAGAAAGCCTATTTACTCAAAACAAATCCCCTACCAGCTCAAAAAAGGCAACGAATTGGTGGAAAAATAGATCTTGGGGTAAAAGCTATCGACAGTTTCGTTAGTTGCTGTTTTGGTCAAAGAATGGGTATTTTCGCTGGAAGCGGCGTCGGAAAATCTGTATTGATTTCAATGCTTACAAAATACGCTGACACTGATGTTAAAGTCATTGGTTTGATAGGTGAACGTGGGCGTGAAGCAAAAGAATTTATAGAAGAATATCTTGGACCAGAGGGCCTTAAAAAAGCGGTAATAATATTAGCAACAGGCGACGAGTCAGCGCTACTCAGGAAACGAGCTGCTTATGTAACAATGGCTGTAGCTGAATATTTTAGAGATACTGGAAAGGAAGTGTTGTGTATTATGGATTCAGTTACCAGATATGCTATGGCTCAACGAGAAATAGGTTTAGCTGTCGGTGAACCACCTACTACTAAAGGATATCCTCCATCAGTATTTAGTGAACTACCCAAAATTCTCGAACGCGCCGGTCCAGGAATCGAGAAAGCAAATATCACAGGACTTTTTACTGTGCTCGTAGAAGGTGATGATCAGAACGAACCTATCAGCGATGCTGTCCGAGGGATATTAGATGGTCACGTTGTGCTCGATAGGTCAATAGCAGAACGAGGTCGGTTTCCTGCAGTTGATGTTCTTAAAAGCGTTTCAAGAGCAATGCCAAAATGCAATAATGAATTGGAAAACAGGCAAGTAACATACGCTCGTAGGATGCTTGCAACCTATCAAGATATGGCAGAAATGATAAGGCTTGGAGCATATAAAAAAGGAACAGATCCTGAAGTTGATTTATCTATCGTTTACTTTGATAAAATAGAGCAATTCTTAAATCAAAAACCAGATGAAAATTGTTCTATGAAAGATAGCTACAAACAACTTGGTGAGATTCTGGGCATCACTACATGACAAAAACTCTTAAGACTCTAATAAAACTGCACAAAAATAAACTCGATAAGATTCTAAAGGATATAGAATCCAAAGAATCTGAGAAACTAAGACTGGAAGAGAAAAAAATACTAATTGAAGAAGAGCTGAATCAAGAAATTGAAAAATATTCAACTACAGAATTTAGTTTTATGTTAGAAAAATATGTAGAAACCTCAAGAAAGCTAATTAAACGTATTGAGGCTCAGATTAATCAGCTTGAAACAATGATTATAAAACTTAGAGTTGATTTAAGAGACCAATATTCAGAACTTAAGAAATATGAAATAGCTTTTGGCAATAAGCAAGCACTAGAACTAGAGGCCATTAAAAAATACGAAGCAAAGCAACTCGATGAATTTAGTATCAATAAATTCGCTGCCCAAAGTAAAACGATAGCTGCTAAAACTTCAAAGAATTAGTGTTCACAACTAAAAATTAAATGATGTCTAAAAAGATCCCTATACAACAGAATAGATCTATTATCTTATTTCTATGGCAACATATAAAACGGGTCTGTCCATCTAAGTGTGTAAATTCCTTATAGGTTATATAATCAATTAATATAACTAAGAGGAATAAAATATGACTAAAAACACTATCAATAATAAGAATAATGAAGCTATATCCGCAGCGATAGATTTACTGGTAAGTAAAGAAGTAGATCTATCGAATGTTTTAAGCAAAGGCGGGTTATTGAAACAACTAACAAAACGTCTTGTGGAAAAAGCTTTACAGGCAGAGATGAATAATCATCTAGGTTATGACAGATACGATCGTATTATCACTTCTAATAACGCCCGTAACGGTGTATCTCAAAAGAATCTAATCACTGATAATGGCCTTATTACAATAGACGTTCCAAGGGATAGAGATGCTGAGTTTGAACCTGCAATCATTCCCAAAAGAAAAACAAGAATTGAAGGTTTAGATCAAAAAATTCTATCCTTATACGCCAAAGGAATGAGTCTATCAGATATTAAACTTCAGATTCAGGAACTATACGGGGCTGACATTAGCGAAAGCCTTGTTAGTAGAATTACTGATGATGTCATGGACGATGTTAAAGCTTGGCAAGGCAGGCC
>NZ_JARJFB010000127.1:0-5493 GCF_034554655.1 Candidatus Megaera venefica | reverse complement strand
CTTCAGACACATCAAGATCTTGCTGCAAATATTCATAACCACAAAAATATTGCCAATAAATATTTTCCTTTAGCTCTTCCTCCGTAAACGAATCAGAACCGTTGTACATAGCTTGAAGCATTGATAGTGCTAGCATTACTCTATGATCTTTCTTATTTCTACCAAATTGCTTGATTTCAATGTTAGGCAATGCTCTGGCTTCAAGTTCAGACCAATTTACTAAATCCCTTAGTTTATATAACTTGTTTTTAGGATTTAGTTTTGTAGATAATTTCTCTTCAAATAACCTTTCTTGTTTTTGGAGAAAAGTAATATTTTCTATAGGCATAATTTTAAAATCCGTAAGCTTTATGCGGTAATTATACCATTTTCTTATGGATTTTGTAAGCTGTTTATGACATGAAACCCCTTGTTAATTCAGGCGGGGAGAGTTTTGACGGAGGGACTACTTATTTATAGCAGCTTAACTTCAAGCCTTATCTATTGATTTGGTTGCGGGGGCTGGATTCGAACCAACGACCTTCAGGTTATGAGCCTGACGAGCTACCAGACTGCTCCACCCCGCGCCAATGTAGTTATTTTAGTGATAAGTGTATTGCTCTTAACCATGTTTACACAGCTTTTAAGCTGCACAGTCTGGGTTTAAAACTTATATGCCCGACTAAACACGTAAAATACTATAACTTTTAACTATAGAGAAAACATAAAGGCTGCTTCGACGCTACCTCTCAGTAATCAAGTGGAAGCATAAACTATTTAATATTTTATAGCAAGTACCTATTCAAATTAATTGATTAAACCCTACTACCATCCTACGCTTGCGCTTCTATTTCTTGTTACTTTAGGTTTTATAATTGGTTTGTTGTTTTCTGCTTTACCTAATGAAGACCCAATAACCTGAGCTTTTGCCACTAGTTTGGGAGGTATTTGTTGACTAGCAGATGGTACTTCTTTATTAACAGAAGAAATTTGTTTCTCACCTAATATATTGTTTCCTTGAGTTTTAGCCACAGATGTAACTACAGCTTGAGGTTTAGCTTCCTGAGCTTTATCACCAAATAACTTATTATACACCCTTTGTAAGAAAGTAGGTTTTACTGGAAACTCAAAATCACTGTGGGCTAAATCCTTAGATTTTGCTTTATTCAGACCAAGTTTTTGCCCACGTTGCTTTATATAACTTTCTAAATCCCCTTTGTGAGCAGGTTTTTTTTCATCAGTTTTTATCCACTCTATTCCTCCCCCTTTCTGCCCTATTCCTTTTATTTTTTCAAGTTCAGCATACTGATTTTTCAATTGACTCATTTGCTCTTTTGATGGTTCTACACCTTTCTTTTTTCCTTCAATTACTTTATCAATATCAACTTGTAACTGCATAAGTTTAGCAGCATCTTTCATTTGATTTTGGTTATCTTTCGCAAATTTCTCAATATTATCAAATGCCGCAGCTATGCTCTGCTGAGGAGTCAATTTGGGATTCAGCGGAACCTCGCTTACATTGTTACTTATAGCCTCTAAGGACTTTTGTAAATGTTTTATCCCTTTTTTATCATTATTTTTCTCCATCTCTATGAGAAGATCTGTAAATTCTTCACGCGCAGCATTCACACCACTCTTTAATCCTTGAGCTTCTGAAAGTTCTTTAAATGCATCAGCCATTTCTTGCGATGGAATCATTCCTGGATAATCACGCCAAAGTTTAGGTTGATCACCAAATCTAAGATCCGCAAGGTTTTCTCTATTTAGAAAATCTAAAACCTGGTTATCTTTGTTCCTTACCTTTCCACCAAACATTTTTGGTGCGTTTAACAAATCGTTGAATGCATGCCCAAAATCTATTCTCGCAACACGATCCTTTCCGTCTTTAGTGACTACAATCATATTACCAGGATTAACATCATGATCGCCCGAGATTATAGACCCAGCAATTCCCCTCGCTATATCTTTGCGTAATGAAGCATTTTTTTCTCCACTGATGTCGTATTCTCCCTTCCCCACCTTACCTTTTGTCCCATCAACGAATTTTACATGGCGCTTAGGTTTTATACGCGGGTCTTTTTCTTGAATGTACTCATCAAGAGTTCTGACCTTATCACCTTCTAAATACTTTGAGGCTACTGGTGTTTTTTTAGAAACTTTATCATATACTAATGAAACGTTAGGTGCCGCCTCGAAATCAGAGGTTATCAAAATTGCCCTACTAACTTTAGAGGCAATGACCTCACCATAATTCTCTCGATCAGTCCATCCAGCTTTTAATTTTCGCGTAAATTCATTATCCAAAATCGAAGGCTTTAGCTGATAATTTTTATTTCCCATCTTGACACGCGTACTGCCAGTAACCCCCCCGCTACTAACCGCATTTCCAACATCAAATCCATCATATTCAATAGGCATACAAAGCTCTCTTTTGCTAAAATTATTAAAAAGTATATAGCTTCATTCTACATAATACTTTCGTTATGAAAAATTTTTATCCTAAATAATCTAGCATCCTGTCCGTGATTTTCTTCTAAAAGAAGCTTTTTTAGATATTTTTTTAATTCATTTTTATTATGTAATTTATAAGTATGTAGCTTCTTTACTTCCTTGTTTGATATATTATATCCCTTAGAAAACAATTTTAAAGCATAAGATAAAAAGCCTAATTTTCTTATAGTTTCAGCATTTGCGATCCTTTTTAAATTAGCTTCAACTTGTTCAATAAACATTATATCCATAAAATTATCTTCATCATAATGATAAAATTGACCATCAAGCATCTTATAAACACAGTTGATAAACTCTGTATTATCATTAATGCAGATGCGGTGATTATTTATATTATTAATTATAGAATCTTTAATATGCAAATCTCGCCAATTAGAATCCTCAAAATTCACTTTGCTAAAATCAGAGTCTTTAACTTCTGCGCCAACAAAGGTCGACCCTTTCAAATTAGCCCCAGTCATGGTAACGTTGAATAGCTTGGCGCCAATAAAATCAGCTTTTTGGCCATTTGACTGACTCATAATACAACTATTTAAATCTGCAAATTTAAATGAAGCACCTTCAAAACAACCATCAGCAAATTTTGTATAACCAGCCTTTATGTGATTTAATATAGCCCCTGCAAAATGCCCTCTTGGTGCTTTAACTCCATCAAAGATAGAGTATGAGAAATCCGACTTTTCAAACCGACTTCCTTCAGCAAACTTGCTACCTGTGAAATCCGATCTTCTAGCTTCAATTTCATTAGCAAAGCAATTGTTCCAAATCGTGTGAATTGCAGAGACTCTATTAAATAAAGATTCGCCAAAACTACAACTATCAAAACGCATATTATTCAGAAGACTATCATTAAACAATGAATTCCTAGCTTGAACTCTTGAAAACTCCGCCCCTCTAAAATCGGCGCAAGTAAAATCACTATAATTTAAAGATACCCTCTCTAATTTTACAAGTTTCCAAACAGAATTATTTGCTTGCAATAAATCCATTTTTACATCACTAAAACTTGCTCCAGAACATTTACTCCAATTAAATACAGCCCCAGAAAAATCTGATTTTTCCACTTTACTATCAGTTATATCAGCATTATAGAAATTGCTATTTACCGCTACCGTATCTATAAAAACCCCTTCATTTACTAGCGCACTTTCAAAGCTAGCATTAGTAATATTCGCACCTTTAAAATTACTTCTTTTTAAATTAGATCCAGAAAAATTAACTCCAGATAAATCAGCATTAATAAAATCCAATTCTGATAAATCCAGCCTATTCCACTCATTGTTACCAAACATATTTATCTTACTTGACAGATCAGCAATAATCCTAATCTCATTATCATATTTAACCGCCTTAGGAATTAAGGATACATATAACTCTTTCGCAAAATCATTTAGTGATAAAGTTTTTGTACGCTTTATCCTTGTCAAATACTCAACTAAGTGATCACGAGTTAAAGTAATATACTTTTTTCTAATTTTATTATTACTATACCCCTCACCTGGTAAAAAAACTGGATCAAATATAAAAGCTTCTGCTTTAAATATATTCCCAAAACTACCATGAATAATACGATCAGAAAGAAATACACCTTCTTTCATCTTCCTATACTCATTACGAACTCTAATATATTCTCCAGCAGCTTCATATAACCCTAAAGCTACGCAAGCTCTAGTTACAAAAGGGGTACGTTTCCTTATTTCTTCAAGTTGCATGCGTTTATTATCAAGCAATCGTTGTTGCTCATTTTTTTTTGCTATTTCGTTTTTAATATCTGCATATATTCTAATGCATGAAACAGTAGAACTAAATTTCGCTCCTTCAGTCCCACTCCAGGGCGCAGTACAATAACTATTATCAAAACTACAACTACTTAAATCAGCACGACTAAAATCAATAAAGCTTATACTAGATTCTTTAAAAAGAACCTTTTCTAAATGGACTCCACAAAATCTCGCATTTCTTAAATCACAACCAATAAAACTGGTGTTATGAAATATTGAACCAATAAAATTAGCTCCTTTCAAATCTAATAATTCTCGAGATTTTATGTTACCAATAATTAAATTAGAAAAATCAGCAACAATTATTATTTTGCTATTATTATTTGTAGAATTTCGCTTTGTAAGAAAATTATTGAACGAACGTTCTCCCTTTTTTCTGCTGCTCAGCCACAACGCATAGGAGATGATATCTTCTTGCCTAACCTTTTCCAGTATAAATTTAAATGCCTCTTTATGAGCCTTTACATCGGTATTATCTACTGTTAATGATGTAATTTTGAGCACACGGTTAGAACTCCGCTTTTTTTTTGGCGAACCATCAGTATTAACATGTAAAGTTTTTTCAGATTCAGACTTACTCATTTATCATTATAATTCTCTAGAACTACTCACTGACTTAGAGCGCGGCCTTGTTTCAACAACTGGCTCACCTCTGCTAAGAGTCTCTTTAACCCCTTGTAGTCCCTCGCTTAGACTCTGAGGTTTTTGCTGCGTCTTACTAACAGTTTTAGTCGGGGCTTCGATTCCCAACTCCTCTCTTCTTAAAGCTTCATCATGCCCCTTTGCAAATGCTTCTTTGCCTTGACCTTTAGCTTTAACCGGCTCTCTTTCTGGAGCAACATATTGTTCTTGACATTTTTTCTTAGCACCAAGCAATTTCTCTTGTTCTTCCGATACTCCTACATATTCTCCTAATTTTTTAGCTCCGTTGCCTACACCTTCTACAACATTGCCAGCAAGCTCATCCACTGACTGGCCTGTTACTCCTTTTACTACTTGATTTACACCAACCCCTACACCCATACCGACTGCAGCACCAACAGGTCCCATGGTGACGCCACCAGCAACACCAGCTGCGATAGTCGAAAGCCCCATATGCTTAGCTCCAAAATGTCCCGCTACTGCACCTACAACAGCTCCCACTGCAACAGCACCAGCAACAGCGCCAGCAATAACTGCTAGACTAGCTCCACCAGTTACAACAGCACTTGCTACAATCGCA
>NZ_JARJFB010000126.1:0-5565 GCF_034554655.1 Candidatus Megaera venefica | reverse complement strand
GATTATAACTCTGCTGAGTTTGCGTATATAAAAACCAGAATGGAGAATAAATATGGTTTTAAGTTTAAGAATTACTACAAACGATTAGATGCCGTGGAACAGTGGGAGAAAGGGAGAGATCCTTTATCTGTTAAAAAAAGTGATACTAAAAAACCTAAGCTTACAACAATAAAGGATAATGACTGGATGAAATCTTATAAAGGGGAGTTATCTCCCAGTCAAGCTCTTGAAAGGTTTCACAAACTAAAAGCAGAAGAGAAAAAACAAAGATTATTGGAAGAGTTGAAAAATATAGATTTGTTATGGTGATAATTACAATCTTTGGATAATTGTTACTCAGATAAAGAAGAGCCAGATCTACACCGTTAAAAATAACGAAAGATACTAAATAGGTAACAAAAAAATGATAAACTGGAAAAACGCTAGCGTTAACATTGCTGAGCTTAAAGACTATGAATTCAACCCTAGAAAGATTGATGACAAAGAAATTGAAAAGCTAACGTCTCATATAAAAGAAGACGGTTACCATCAGCGAATAATTGTGAATAGCGATTATACGATAATAGGTGGGCATCAACGCAAGAAAGCGCTAATTGCGGCCGGATACAAAAAAAATGACGTAATTGACGTATTAATTTCCGATAGGCTGTTAAGTGCAGAAGAATTAGACCGCATTAATATCAGGGATAACTTACCGTTCGGTGAGTACGATTTCGACATACTCAGCGACAGATTTGACAAAGATACCTTGCTTGACTTTGGTATGTCCGATAATTTGTTAGTCGGCTTCGGCGAAGATAACTTGTTTGCGGAAGATGAGGCTATGTTTGATAGTGAGCTAATTGAACCTAGGGCTAAACTAGGAGATTTATACATATTAGGTAATCACCGCCTTCTTTGTGGAGATAGTACTAATGCTGAGCATGTAAGCAGATTGTTAGACGGAACAAATCCTATATTAATGGTAACTGATCCTCCATATGGAGTAAGCTATAAACCTGAATGGAGGGAAGTTGCCGGTAAAGGAGCAAGAGCTAAAGGAACAGTTTTAAATGACGATAGGTATGATTGGTCTGATGCTTATTCATTATTTACAGGAGATGTTGCATATATTTGGCATTCCTCAAGCTACACACATAAATTTGCAGAGCATATTGAAAATTGTGATTTTAAATTAATAAGTTTGATTATTTGGAGTAAGCAGCACTTTGCCTTAAGTCGAGGAGATTATCATGGCCAACACGAACCTTTATGGTACGCTGTAAAAAGAGGCAAGCAGCATAACTGGCAAGGTAAACGTGATCAGAGTACGATATGGGAGATAAATAATAATAATGTATTTGGTGGCGGTGGTGAAGAACAAACAGGACACGGTACTCAAAAACCTATTGAATGTATGTTACGTCCTATTATAAATAATTCAAAAGTCGGTGAAGGAGTATATGACCCATTTGGCGGAAGTGGTACAACTTTGATAGCTTGTGAGAAATCAGACCGTAATTGCTATATGATGGAACTATCACCTGCATACGTAGATATCATAGTACAAAGGTGGGAGAAAATCACAGGAGAAAAAGCGGTTTTGCATGAGTAAATCTTTAAACAATAAAAGAGCAAAAAAGGGCGAGATTCTAGAGCTTAACGCGGCAGAAATTTCTCAAATTGAAGCATTAGCCGTTCACGGTCATACTCAGCAAGAGATTTCCAATTATCTAGGTTTTAGCGATAGAACGTTCCGAAATATACAAAAAAGAGATGAGGATATCTTTTCCGCCTATACGAGGGGGAGAATGAAGGCTAAAAACTTTGTGAGTTCAAGGCTTATGGGGTATATTAAGAGCGATACAAAATCGGAAATGAGTCTAAAGGCAATTATATTCTATCTTAAAACACAAGGGGGTTGGTCGGAAAAGCAACATGAAGCACTATTGCCGCTTACACAGGGAGAGGCTAACGTAGTTAAAACATTAAGCAGAGAAGAATTAATAGAGAGAATTAACTTAACGAAAGAATTGATTTATTTAAAGAAAGAGTACGGAGAAACGGAATAAGTAAAAATTGTTTTATGCTTCCAAGTTCTAGAAAATATAGTGTACATAACACAAAGACACAATGAAAGGTAGCATAAATCTTATGACAGAAAACAACTTAACTATTTTTGAAGATCACAAAATCCGTAGAACCTATGATAAAAAAACTGAAACCTGGTTTTTCTCGGTTGTTGATATAGTCAGTGCATTAACTGATAGTACTAACTCTCGACGTTATTGGTCTGACTTAAAAAAACAACTCACTGAGCAAGAGGGTTTTTCTGAAGTGTACGAAAAAATCGTACAGTTGAAACTAAAAGCCCCTGATGGAAAGATGCGTGAAACAGACTGCGCTAATACCGAATCCCTATTTCGTATTATTCAATCTATCCCATCGCCTAAAGCAGAACCGTTTAAACGTTGGCTTGCTAAAGTAGGCTATGAACGTGTACAAGAAATTGCCGACCCGGAAAAATCTCTTAATAGAGCTAGAGAGAACTGGAAAAAGCATGGGCGCAGCAAACAATGGATACAGCAACGTATGCTCGGTCAAGAAACCAGGAACAAGTTAACCGATTACTGGAAAGACCATGACATTAACGAAGGTGATGAGTATGCTACTCTAACAAGTATTATTCATCAAGAATGGTCTGGAGTAAGCGTAAAAAAGCACAAAGATCTAAAGGGTTTAAAAAGCCATAATTTACGTGATCATATGACAGAGGCAGAGTTAATTTTTACTGCACTTGCTGAATTATCAACGAGGCAAATTGCAGAAAGTATAAATGCGAAAGGAATGCCGGAAAACAAGACGGCAAGTAAAGCGGGCGGGAAGATTGCCAAAGCTGCCAGAATAGAGCTTGAGAATAAAACAGGACAAAAGGTAATTTCAAACGAAAATTATTTAAAATCACCAAAGAAAATAACATAAAGAAAAACAAGACTACTAACTATCAAATGGTAAAATCACATTTGTTAAGCCAATTATTCTGCATATAGTTACACTGATTGACAAGTTATGTTGTGCTTTAATTTTAAAAGGTTTTAATTATATCTTTACTTCTTTAAACGAAGATATATACTTATCTTTATTTAAAGAAAAACATATATGAAGATAATAGCAATATTAAACCAAAAAGGCGGTGTAGGTAAAACTACCTTAGCAACTAATATCGCCACTAAATTACACTTGAATAAATCTAGAGTGCTGCTTATAGATTCAGATCCTCAGGGGTCGGCTCGTGATTGGCATGCAGCCGGTAGTAGCGACATAGCAGTTGTAGGTATGGATAGACCTACTTTAGAGAAAGATATCTCAAAAATTGCAGATAAATTTGACTGGGTTATTGTCGACGGAGCACCTCAATTAACCGACATGGCAATTTCAGCTGTTAAGTGTGCAGATCTTATAATTATACCGGTACAACCTTCTCCTTATGATATATGGGCTTCTGAAGACCTTGTAGATATAATAAAACATAGACAACAACTTACTGACGGAAATCCAAAATCATACTTTTGTATTAGTAGAAAAATAACTAACACTTCTTTAAGCAAAGAAATAGTGGAAGCTTTACAAGGTTATTCTTTGCCGGTAATGAAAAGTTATACGTCTCAAAGAATTATATATGCTAAATCGGCAGCGGAGGGTCAGACAGTTTTTGATACTAATAATAATGAAGAAATACAAGAAATCACTAATGTAGTAAATGAAATAAAAGAAATAATATGAGCTTACTAAAAACAGGGCGTCCTTCAATTAATAAGGTAAAAGCTTTCCAGCAGCTAAAAGATAAACAAGATATTATGAAGATGAATATTAATGTTGCCAAAAGCTTTCATAAAGAGATCAAGCGCTACGCATTAGAAAATGATATCACGATTACAGAATTAATACATAAATCTTTACAAGATTATATGAAGAAATAAGTATATAAAGAAAAGAGTATAAGAGTATGGAGATTATAGAAGAAATAAAAGAGTTAAGCGACGAACTGGCGAGGCTTATTAATGATATTATGCTAGATAAATCATTAAATAGCTCAGGTAAAATTACGGAAGCTCAAAGTGTAATACAGTCACTAACGGAATATTTAGTAGATTTGTCTTACGAGCTACAGAATAAATAAAAGAGGTTTCTATGGCCTTATCTTGGGGGAAAGACAATAGATATTACAAACTCCTATTTCAACCTACTTTATTTGGCACTATGGACGTAATATGTGTCTGGGGACGAGTAGGCGGTAATTTAGGCGGATATAAAGTTATCTCCTGTGATACCGAAAAAGATGTAGAGCTTAGTGTAAATAATATAAAGCAAAAAAGAAAGTATCGAGGCTATACTCTTCTAGAAGTATAGAATTTTATTATCTCTATGAAATCACAAATAACAGCTCACGTTTCTCTCCATAATTTAAACCTTTCGCTAGATAAGCTAAACGCCGAGCTTTCCCTTTACGAATTTCTAAAGCAAGCATGGCCTATTATCGAAGGTAAAACGCCTTTTATCGATAATTGGCATTTAAAAGTTATAGCCGAACATTTAGAAGCTTGTTATAGGAGAGAGATAAAAAACCTTTTAATTAATGTCCCACCTAGAACCAGTAAGACCAGTTTAATTTCAATAGCATTTCCCGCTTGGGTTTGGTTACAAAATCCTGAAGAGAGGTTTATGTATGCTTCATATGCTCATTCTCTGTCTACAGAACATTCTTTAAAATGCAGGAGATTAATAGAATCTGATTGGTATCAGGAAAGATGGGCGGATAAATATCAGTTAGCTAGGGATCAAAAGGCAAAAATGCTTTTTGAAAACAATAAAGGCGGATGTCGTATTGCAACAAGCGTTGGATCTGTTGCTACGGGTAAAGGCGGCAGTATAATTATAGTTGATGACGGGAATAATGCTCGAGACGGCGAGTCTGGGGCAAAAAGAGAAAGTACTAACAGTTGGTGGGATCAAGTATGGTCTACTCGTTTAAATAATCCTTTGCATGATGTTCGTATTGTAGTGCAGCAGAGGATTCATGAAAAAGATATTACGGGGCATATTCTAGCAAATGATACTGAGTCCGAGTGGGTTAAGCTCATAATCCCTATGGAGTTTGAAGAAAAACGAAAAGCTAAAACTGTTATATTATCTTCTACGAACGGTCAAATATGGGAAGATCCTAGGAAAAAGGAAGGGGAGCTGTTATGGCCTGAAAGGTTTCCACTCAAGATAATAAATCGATTACAACGAGAATTAGGCTCTTACGGTTACGCAGGTCAATATCAACAAAGACCAAGTCCTGAAGGTGGCGGTCACATTAAAAAAGCATGGTTTAAAAAATGGACTATGCCCAACCCACCTAAATATGAAATTATACTACAAAGCTGGGATACGGCTTTTTCAGATAAACCGGATAGCTCTTATTCTGCCTGTACCACTTGGGGAGTCTGGAGGAGTAGCGACGATTACGAAATACAAAACATAATGCTATTATCTATGTGGCGAGGAAGGGTAGGTTACCCTGAACTTAGAGAAAGAGCTAAA
>NZ_JARJFB010000125.1:0-5570 GCF_034554655.1 Candidatus Megaera venefica | reverse complement strand
AAAAAATGAATGTGCGGTGATTTATTTTTGAAATTCTTGAAATTATATCAAAAATTTAGAGTTTTGACGGAGAGACTATCTGCTATTGCTCCGGCTGCTCTTTGTACTTTTGACCTGTCCTGATCAAGCTTCATACCTTTCGTTGACTCCATTTGATCTGTATAAATTTTATTTAGAGCCATTTTCCCTACTGAAGGAATTTTTGTACCTTCTGGGGGTTTGTCAATAATATCCATCATATCTTTAACCAATTTACCGTCTCCTTTACCTATCGCGGTAGAGATTGCCTCTAGAGCTTCTTGGGACGATTTTCCATTAAGCATCTCTAGAGCTTCTTTTCCATTATCTTTCTTAGGAGCACGAGGCAATGAAGTGTCGAGCACTTGTCTAATTTCTTGAACCTTATTCATAACTGCCGGGCTTACTTCTCCGCCAGTAATTGGATTGACGTTAATAGTAACCGTTTCAACCATCTGGCCCATTACCAATTTCGGTTTAGGTTCTTCTAGGGTAATTGTCTGTTTAGTCACAGTGACTGTTTCAACAATAGGACCCATGACCACTTTAGGAAAGTCAGGTATAATTCCTGTACTTACCTCAACTTGTGTTAAGTCTCCTGGCTTATCATAGCCATATACTTGCGCACCTAGATCTGTTTTAGTTAGACTTGCTTTCTTAGCTTGCAATTCTGCCTCAAATTTCTGAGCGTCAGTAAGAGGCTTTGCTTGATCTGGGCCTGTTTTTGCTGGTTGGTCATAGCCATACACTTGTGCACCAAGATCAGTCTTCTTTAAACCAGCTTTCTTTGCTTGCAATTCCTCAGCAGCACTAAGAGGCTGTACTTGATCAGGACCTGTTTTTGTTGGTTGGTCATAGCCATACACTTGTGCACCAAGATCAGTCTTCTTTAAACCAGCTTTCTTTGCTTGCAATTCCTCAGCAGCACTAAGAGGCTGCACTTGATCCGGACCTGTTTTTGCTGGTTTATCATAACCATATACCTGTGAACCAAGGTCTGTTTTAGTTAGACTTGCTTTCTTTGCTTGCAATTCCTCAGCAAAAGTTAGAGTAGCAGATGGCTCAATAGTAACTATCTTAGACATTTGTAGGACTGGTTCAACTGTTACTGCTTTTACCATCTCTAATGGCTCTATAGTAACTATCTTAGACATTTGTAGGACTGGTTCAACTGTTACTGCTTTTACCATCTCTAATGGCTCTATAGTAACTATCTTAGCTGTCTGTAGAGCATTTGGATCAATAACAGGTCCTGATTTCTTCAATATCTCTGGTTCTTGCAGTTCTTGTCCTACGGTACGTGGTGGCACACTAACTGAATCAACAGATTGCCCTACATCAACACCTAGACCATTATTGATAGCAACCTCTTTCATCATGTCTTTATACATACCTTGGGTTACAGGCAAGGTATAAACTTTCCCGTTACGCTCGATATAACCAATTGCATCATCTCCATCGCCCATGAACTTTACTGGTACCGGTGAGCTTACTTCCATAAGCTTGCCGTTATCGTCGTAATGGGCTGTAAAATACACAGCATCCTTTGCTGAAATATTTCGACCATTTTCATCTTTCACTGCCATTGAAAAATGTGCTGGTCCTTTACCATCTTTAAGTTCTAGTGGAAAATCTATTTGTCTATAGCTTTTTATATCTCTTGTTGTCCCATCTTCAAGCGTAACTCGTGTTGGCGTAGCATCAACTGTTGTTTCTTTTAGAGAAGCAACCTTTTCTCCTGCTTCGTTTGTAATTTCAGCAATACGAACTTTGGCGCCTGTTTCCTGAGCCCACCCAACATTTTTAAAACTATCTTTATGTGCTTCGTGTACTTTTTTATAACCTTCGACTTCAATCTTATTCATTGCTAACTGAGCATCTTTATTGCTCATTATCAATTTCACTATGTCTTTACCCTCAGGAGTGGCTAAAAAAACTCTAACCTCTTCAGGGGTCTTTTGATTAAATAAAGCTCCGTTTTCTGGAGTCATTGTCTTTGCGATCTCTCCCTGTAAATAGGCTTGTTGTTTTGTTATTACTTCATCACGAATAGCTTGAGTAATTTCGTCAACACTAGCAGATCCGAATGTATCTCTGGTGGCGACAACTGGCTCTAACCTATGTCTATCCCCAAAATCCATCAGCGCGGATTCCATTAGTGTTTGCTTAATTGGGTTATCTTTATGATATTTATCAACCAGGTCAAGAATGGGTTTTGCTTGCTCTGGCGTTAGGTCTTTTAACACTTCATCCAGACACCGAGTTAAAGTTCCGAGGTCATCTTTATCCTTAATATAGGCAACGCTTTGACTTAATTCAGCTACCGCTAATAATTGTTCCTTACTTAAAGGCCCGATTTCTAACTTGTTTACCTCTTCAGCAATCTGTTGATTAAGCTCATTAGCTTTAACAGATTCCTTAAGGGGGGCTAGAGCAGGGGCTACAAGGGCTTGTTTTTCTGGCTCATTTTTATGAAATTCTTCGAGACGGCCGATAAAACTGCTGGCTTGTTCTGGTGCTATTTTAACAAATTCTTCAAGAGCTGTGTTGAATCTCTTTTGACCTTCTAGATCTCCAATATTTTTCAGGCTTGAAGTTAGTTCAGCTACCTTGCCTAATTCGGAATCGTCTAACTGCCTTCCTGAGGCTTTTTCCAGATTTTTAGTAATAGAACCAAATAATTCATTACCTTTAATAGGTGCCAGAACAGGGCTTACAAGAGCTTGCTTGGTTGGATCATTTTTATGATATTTATCAACCAAGTCAATGATAGGTTTTGCTTGCTGTGGAGATAGATTTTTGACCACTTCATCAAGGCATATCTTTACAGTTCCTACGCCATCTTTATCTTTGAGCTGACCTACACTTTGGCTTAGTTCACTGACCATTAATAATTCAGGTTCAGTTAATTTTCTAGTGGCTAATCCTTCTAACTCTGTAGTAATTTGGTTATAAAGTCCTATAGTTTTAAAAGGTTCCAGAGCTGGTGTTACAAGAGCTTGCTTGGCTGAATCATTTTTATAATATTCTTCAATACGGCCACTAACACTTCCTACTTGACCAGGTGCGATTTCAGCAAATTCCTCAAGTGCCTTACTGAACCTGGCTGGACCTTCTGGATCACCAATATTTTTCAGGCTTGAGGTTAGTTCAGCTACTTTTTGCATTTGGGAGTCGTCTAATCTTGAGGATCCGCCCAAATCTTTAATAACAGCTCCCAAAAAGTCATTAGCTTTAGCTTGTGCAAGCTCTTTTTTAGGTGTTTCTACAACTGGTACCATCCCATTATCTAACCCGAAGGTCTTCAGAGACGATTCTACAAGCGTTTGCTTGACCGGATCGCTTTTATGATAGCTTGCAACTAGTTCAGTAATGGGACCGAGTTTGCTAGCTTCCAATCCAGTAACCCTTAGAAGCGATTGAAGGCCTTTGTCTAATGAAAGCGTAGCTTGCTCATCACCAACATGTGCTACATTATCAGTTAGAAAGCTTACTTCAGCCATGTCCTCTAAATTTAAGGATCTACCCAATGCTGTTTCTAGCGCGCTAGAAAGCTCGCTATGAAGCTTTTCTTGTGGAGTTTTCTCTGGTGGTTTCATTATTAAAACTCATAATTAGTATTATATGGCATATTCTACATATGCTCAATTATGAACTAATGGTATTTTATTTCATTATCTAATTCAACTAATTATACCAAGCGGGGATCATAATATTATTTATTTTTGACAAAAACTCTACGCTTGTTGTAATCAATTATTTCAATGCTAAAAGCAATAGTGTTATTTGGCAAAATCGCATCTATAAGTTCTGGCCATTCAATTAGACATACATTAGCAGTCAGGGCTTCTTCAATGCCTAGTTCATAAATCTCAGAAATATTTTTAAGTCGATAGAGGTCATAATGGTAGATAGAACAATCTTTCCAATCGTAAATTTGAAGCAAGTTAAATGTCGGACTTGTAACGTTTGTCTCAGAGCCGCATAGTTGTTTGATGATCTGACGACAAAGAAATGTCTTGCCAGCGCCAAGATCGCCACTAAAGGTTAGCACATCGCCTGGTTTAATATTATTTGATATTTGAATGGCTAAATTTGTGGAATCTTCTTCATTATATAGAATATATTCCCCAGTTTTAATTGACATTTATAGCAAACCGCATTGAGTTAGGTGATAAAATCCTATCCTGGCGAGTAGTCTATTTGGAGTATATCCAGAAGAAAAGTCATCTAGGGCAAAGCGCCTGTCATACCGGGTTTGATCCGGTATCTTCTTTAGTTGCCAGAGATCCTGAAACAAGTTCAGGATGACAGTATTCTTAAGGAAAGTCTCAGAACAAAGGCGTGCGAAGCCCAACAAGTTTAGAATAATAGCCTTTGTTATAAGGCAATACGCGTCATCTCGGGCTTGACCCGGGATCTCAGAAGGTGGAAGGAGATCCTGATCCTGGGCCAGGTTCAGGATCACTATGATATTGAAGTTCTTCTGGGTCATGTTTAATTGCCTAATTCAACGTGCCGTACTAACAATTTTGGTTACAAATGTTGGCCTAATACCAGTATTTTTTGCATGCAGCGAAAGTGCAGTTAATTTATCTGCCAAAGACTCATGCATTTTATGAATAGTTAGTGAATTACCAGAAAGTACTAAAGCCGAATCAATACCGGATCTATTAGCCCCAAGAATATCAGTCTCAAACGTGTCGCCAATCATTAATATACGATCTTTGTTTATCTTGGGTTTACGTTGAAAGACAAGATCATATATTGATGTTTCTGGTTTGCCTGTGTAAATTACATCTCCACCATGTTGTTCTATGATCTTTGCAAAATGACCCGGGCAGTATCGCAAAATACCATGTTTTGGTATAGTTGTATCTGGGTTAGAGCAAATATTTAACAAATTTGGTAGTTTTGCTGCCCTTTCTAAGAATTCATCAAATTCGTGAATATCCTCATGTTCGTCACGAAAGATGCTTAATAATAATATGTCTGCTTCGTTTATATTGTTTGTTGGTGTATGTTCTATTTCAAGAAGAATATCATCGTTCCTATCTGAGCCAAGGTGGAATATTTTTGGTACGTTCTCATTTAGTGATTGCCTATAATCAACTATAAGCTGCCTTGCTAGGTCTCCTGAGGTGATAACCATCTCTGGGGTTACATCCAAAATACCCCAATTTCTTAAATTTCTGGCAACTATGAAATCTGGTCTTGGAGCATTACTTAAAAAAATAACATCTTTCTTTTTTATTATTTTATTTAGTGCTTCAACTATTCCCGGATAAGTATCGCCACCTTCTATTATAACGCCCCATAGGTCGAATAAAAATAGATCATAATCATCCATACACTCTTCGAGATGAGTCAAATTTAACTCAGACATAAGTTCTCCATATTTTGTATATTTGTTCTTTTTAATGCTTACGACCCTAAGGGTAAACTAGTAAATATCTTATTTTCTATCACGTTAAGGATACCAATGTCAAATCTACAAAATATGGAGAACTTATGTCTGAGTTAAATTTGACTCATCTCGAAGAGTGTATGGA
>NZ_JARJFB010000124.1:0-5655 GCF_034554655.1 Candidatus Megaera venefica | reverse complement strand
AAAAAATGAATGTGCGGTGATTTATTTTTGAAATTCTTGAAATTATATCAAAAATTTAGAGTTTTGACGGAGAGACTTTTAAGTCCAAGATGACAAAATCGTAGTAATCCGTCATCCTGAACTTATTTCAGGATCTTCTTCTGTTGCTTGAGATCCATAGTCAACCAATGGGTAACGGTACGATGGTGTATGACGGCGTTTTTAAGGGCAAGGTGTTTTTCCAGTATAATGGCTTACTTCATTTTAGACGTGATAATATCTCATCTCTACTTAAAAGCGGTAGTATGGTTTTTAGTTCTGGGCCACTAGTCTTACCTGTAAGGGCAAGACGCAGAGGCATATACAAATCCTTTCCCTTTTTGCCACTATTTTGTGAAATAATTTTTGTCCAATCAGACCAGGTAGATTCGTTTATTATCTCAGGGAGCGTGTTTGCCGCAATCTCAAGTAATGCTTGATCAAGTCCTTGAACCTTAGTTGGGGCGTGGCATATCTGCCACCATTCTTTTATTTCAGAAAGTTTTTGCAAATTTGGCCTGATTGCGAGCCAAAAATTTTCATCAACTTTATTTAAATCATTTTTTTGTAGATAAGGCTTTATGTCATTGAACTCCAAGGTAATTACAAGCTTATGATTGAGGTGCTCTAGTTCCTCTGGCATATATGTTGTTGGGCTTTTTGAGTATGTAGTGATATCAAACTTCTCAACCAATTCAGCTAGATTTTTGCTTATATTAACTGGATTAGATGTCCCGATTAATGCCAAAAAGCTATTAATTGCCATAGCTTCTATATTTTGTTCCTCTCTTATGGCTGCAACATCATAGCCCCCCTCACGTTTAGAGATTTTATCCGCTTTAGATTTAACAAGACTTAAGTGGCCAAAAGATGGTGGCGCAGCTCCCAAAGCTTCAAACATTTGAATTTGAATTGCGGTATTGCTAACGTGATCTTCGCCCCTTATTACATGTGATATATTATAGTCTATATCATCTATAGTAGAGCAAAGCATATAAGTCATGCTCTCATCGGCACGAATAATTACTGGGTCACTTAGTTTTGATCCGTGGTATTTAATTTCCCCTTTGATCATATCTTGCCAAACTATGTCAGCGTCATTAATTAAGAAACGGTAATGCGGTTTTCTGCCTTGTTGCTCGTACGTTGCAATTTGTGCTTCACTTAGCTTTAATGCTGAGCGATCGTACATTGGCGGTTTGCCGCTTGATAATTGGAATTTTCTTTTTATATCCAGCTCTTCTGGCGTCTCGTAACATTGGTATAGTCTACGTTTTTTAATCAACTCAAGCTTGGTTGTGGTGTATTTATCAGCTCGTGCAAGTTGATTAAACGTTCTGTCCCAAGTTAATCCTAGCCATTTTAGGTCTTCTTCGATTGCTATTTGATATTCCTTGCGAGAACGTATTAGGTCTGTGTCATCCATGCGTAGTATGAATTCTCCACCATGCTTTTTCGCATACAACCAATTTATTAGAGCGGTCCTTACGTTGCCAATATGAAGTTTACCAGTAGGAGAAGGGGCAAAGCGAGTAATTACTTTTGTCATAATAAAAATTGATCGTTGAAAAAGCGGATGCTATCATATATCTTAAAAACTCGCAAGAATAGTATGAGTTTCATCCTAATGTGAGCTGGATACGCATGCCTTCGGCCTAATGTCATTCTGAACTTGATTCAGGATCTCAGGTGCAAAAGAAAGATTACGGATCTAAGTCCGGGATGACAGTAGTTTGAGCCGGGATGATAGCAGTTTTAAGATTGGTTATATACTATAATAAAAACTTTTTTTGCCAAGAAATATTTTTTGGCACGCTTTATGCGCCTATAGCACCATAAGGCAATATTTTAAATAATTTTTTGGAGAAAATAAAATGTCGAAAGGAACCACGGTAACAATGTTCAGCAGGTCAAATGACACACTTGCAAGTAACGTTGGTGCAAAGGAAGCTTGGGGTCACAAAAAGAGAGAAAATTTATTCATTAACTCTTTTGTTGGTACAAGCTCAGGCGGTGTATCTTATGTTAATAGTAAGACAAGATCAACAAACGATGTACAAGGTAAAATAATAAACACTGGTGTAGTATCGGACATTGCAATCGACGGTGATGGTCTGCTTGTGGTATCAGAGACTACTACTGGCCCTGCAAAATTTACCAGAAGAGGGGACTTTAGACAAGATGAACTTGGCTTTTGGAAAAATGGTGCTGATCAACTATTAAGAGCCTGGAAATTAGATAATGATGAAAATTTACCACAAGGTGCATCCTTGCTTGAAAGCCTAGAAGCGGTGAATTTTGCCAATACAAAAGGTGCTCCTGTGGCAACAACTGTTGTTTCAATCGCGATGAACCTTAATGCAGATCAAGAAGCGTTAAGAGGAGGTGGTCCTGATGCTATATTGAACCGTAGTGGTTTAAATACTGGTAAAAAAACTGATGATATATTATTTCCAGAAAAATTAGGTGGTTCAAGTTTGTCACTTGGTGATGAATTTAATTTTACATCTAGTGATGGTGTTCTAAGAACTATAGAATTTGGTGGTATAGTTCTTGGCAGGAGGCCAGACAATGCAACAAATAGTACAATTTTTGGTGCAACAGGTCCGAGTGCAAAATTTACATTTCCGCCTGTTCCTGGTCCTGGGCAGCTTGCAGTTGGTCATCAATTAAGGATTACCGTAGACGGCCAGCAATATTTGTTTTCAGCGGTTCAAGGATCTCCAAGTGTGACTAACAAGACATTTAATACAATCCAGAGTTTGGCTGCTGCTATTGACAGAATTAGTTCTTTAAAAGCCACGGTGGACAGTCTAGGAAGATTGTATATAGCTCCAACAAAACCCAACAGTGCTATACAGTTTGCTAACGTTGGTGGAGGAAGCATAGTTGAGGAGCTAGGGCTTACTAATCTTGCTCAAGCTGCAGGAGGAGTCGTACGTTTTAATAGTCTTGGTACTCTTAGAGATGCGGTAAATGCAGATCAAGATGTATATTCTCTCAAAGCAACAATTGAAGGCAAGGATCTAAAAATTACTTCGCTACTTTCTACCTCATCTCTTAATGTAACAGCTAGTTCGCTTGGAATTAATGCTATTACTAGGGCGACAATAAATCCTAATGCTTCAGAAGTTGGAAGAGCTACTTGTTTTATTAGTGCGCCAGGCCACACGCTGGTAGCTGGTGACTTTGTTACTATTACTGGATTAGGTAACGCACTAGTTCCAAATGGGGTGTATTCGGTTGGCGCAATTAATCCAAATGGTTTTACAATTGGCTTGATCAATGATGGATCAGTATTTCCAGCTGCAAACGCTGCTCCGGCTCTTGCTCCAGCGGCTGCTTCTTGGCAAAAGATTCCTGGTCAAACTTCGCCAACACTGGCTGGGAACATAACTGCTGTTGCTGGTAATGGTGGTGGACCAAATAATATTACTATAACTACTGGTGGTGCTCATAATTTAGTTGTAGATGATGTAATATATGTTGAAGGTGGAACTTACCACACAGCTGGTGGTGATGATATAGTGCTATCAGCTGGGTATTATCGAGTCAAAGTGCAAGCAGCTCCGAATACATTTGAGATTACGGCTTTGGATGTTGTGGCTGGGGTAGCTTATCCAGCCGCGATAGGCGTTTCTTTCCACAAAGTGGGAACAGCCGTCGGTGGTCTTCCTCTTCCTCTAACTGGTACATTCAATACTAATATTTTTGATACTACAAACTTATCAAGCATAGTGAACTATCATATAGGTACTAATCATACCTATAAAGTTGACGAAAATATTACATTTACTGGTATAGTTCCACCGCTAGTAATTAATAATATTACTATAGCCAATAATGTTCCATATAAAATTACAAATGTTAATCTTGCTGCGGGTACTATAAGCTTTGAAACTCAAGCTGCAGTAGGACCGGTGGTAGTGGCTAATGCTACTGGTTTTGCTCCATACGCAGCTCCTTCGTTGGGTCTTAGAGTTGAAAACGGCTCACAATTAATGAAGTATTTCTCTATTAACCCGGAGAAAGTGACCTATGATGAAACATATGATCCAACCAATCCTGATAAGAACTTGAGTGCTGCGGTTAATAGTCTTGCTAATTTTCCAAGTTCACAAACATATTCAGTTCCAATCACTGTATATGACAGCCTTGGGTCTTCATATACTTTATTGTTATATTTTGCCAAGCTTGATAACAATAAGTGGGCAATTGAACTTACATCTAAAAAAGATAAAAATGGTGTATTTGAAGTTAGTAATGTATTGGCGGATACTAATGGCTTAATTAGACAAGGCATAATTGAATTTGAGACAGATGGCACACTAAAAGGTATTCCAGAGGGGTTTGAAGAAGCAATTGACGTTCAACATAATAACGGTAGTGCCTCTGGGAGTATTACTATTGACTGGGAGAATGCCTTGAGTGAAATTACTTCTGGGACTGTTAGTCAGACTAAAAACCCGAATAACGTTGAAATTATTCAAGGTGATGGTCAAGGAGCTGGAACTTTAACGAAGCTAGAAATCAGTCCAGAAGGCTACATTATTGGAACATTCAGTACTGGTGAAACTAGAAAACTTTATAAAGTACCACTGGCTATATTTGCTAACGTAAACGGTCTTATTGCTGGTAGTAATGGTACATTTGACATTAGCCGTGAATCTGGTGAGCTTTTGCTGAAAGAAGCTGGTATTGGCGGTGCTGGTAGAACTCTTGGTGGAGTGCTTGAAGCATCAAACGTTGATACCACAGAGGAATTACTCAAAGTTCAAGAACTGAGTAACTCAATTCGTGCAAATGCAAGGGTTGCTTCTATTGATAACGAAAACTTTAGGAACATCTTGTCTGAACTTCGTGGCGGATAAGGTTTAAGTTAAAGAAAAAGTTATTTTGCCGGGTTTGATAAGCTTAATTAAAGCTTTCAACCCGGCATTTTTTATGTCAAATAAGAATACTGTCATACACTGTCATCCTGAGCTTGACTCAGGATCCCATGAGACAGAAGAAGATGCCGAATCGAGTCCGGCATGACGGTGTTTTCGATACACAAGTCCGGGATGACTAAGAATTGTCATACACTGTCATCCTGAGCTTGACTCAGGATCCCATGAGACAGAAGAAGATGCCACATCAAGCCCGAGATGACGGCATAACCGTTTGGTTGTATGCGTTCCCAGAATAAAGAGTCCCTCCGTCAAAACTCTCCCCGCCTGAATTAACAAGGGGTTTCATGTCATAAACAGCTTACAAAATCCATAAGAAAATGGTATAATTACCGCATAAAGCTTACGGATTTTAAAATTATGCCTATAGAAAATATTACTTTTCTCCAAAAACAAGAAAGGTTATTTGAAGAGAAATTATCTACAAAACTAAATCCTAAAAACAAGTTATATAAACTAAGGGATTTAGTAAATTGGTCTGAACTTGAAGCCAGAGCATTGCCTAACATTGAAATCAAGCAATTTGGTAGAAATAAGAAAGATCATAGAGTAATGCTAGCACTATCAATGCTTCAAGCTATGTACAACGGTTCTGATTCGTTTACGGAGGAAGAGCTAAAGGAAAATATTTATTGGCAATATTTTTGTGGTTATGAATATTTGCAGCAAGATCTTGATGTGTCTGAAG
>NZ_JARJFB010000123.1:0-5675 GCF_034554655.1 Candidatus Megaera venefica | reverse complement strand
ACGCTACTATTTGTATCAATATCTAAAAAATAAGATTCATTATTATCTTGGTATATGAAAAAATCAGATAAATATCTGCCTTGATTATTTAAGAGGTAGTTGTATGTGTATGTTTTATTTACTACATCATTAGTGACAAGGCTTTGAAGAAATTTTTGGCTATCAGGGCCAAAGATATGAATGATAGATCTATCAGGCAGAATTTCATACATATTTATTCCTGCATAATTTGATGAAAGATAACTTCAAGATCTGGTTGAGATATTCTTAAATCTTTGATTTCACCGCCTACCTTGTTGATATTTTGCAGTATTTTAGAATAATTATCTCCCGTAGTATTTACCTGAAAACGAAGTTTGTTTGCAGACAATATTTCAACTGAACCTTTGGCAAATTCAAGAGCTGTAAGATCTACATGAGTACTAAATTCAACATCTATGTGCCTTGTTCCAAGATCTTGAAGTAGCTTACTTTTCTTGTCTTGCTTAATGATTTTGCCTTTATTAATAAAAGCAATTTCATCACACAATTCTTGCGCTTCTGCCAGATAGTGGGTTGTAATAATAATAGTCATACCCTGCTTATTTAACGTTTTTACATACTCCCAAAGCTGCAAACGAAGCTCTAAATCTACACCAGCTGTAGGTTCGTCAAGGATCAGTACAGCTGGTGAATGTACCATTGCCTTAGCTATAAGAAAACGTCTTTTCATTCCGCCGGAAAGTCGTTGTGGAAAACTATCTTTTTTATCCCACAAACTAAGAGCCCGTAATATTTCTTCTGTTTTACGCTGGTTAGGTTTTATTCCGTAATAACCAGCATAAAACTCCAGCGCCTGATAAATTGGAAAAAATGTATCAAATGAAACTTCTTGAGGTACAATTCCAATTGATGATCGCGCTTTTTTAGGGAATTCATCTATTGAGGTACCCATAATTCTAACTTCACCAGAAGTTTTTACTACAGTGCCAGCTAAAATATTTATCAAAGTTGATTTGCCAGCACCATTTGGTCCAAGCAAACCAAAAATGGAACCTCTTGGGACTGCGAGATTAAAATCGTCTAATGCTAGGGAGTTAATGCTACTTGAGTATTTTTGATTATATTGCTTTACTAGATTTTGAATTAATATTGCATTTTCTGTCATCTATAAAAACCATGAACTTTCTTTTTTACAATCATCTCTATCTAAATTGAAAATTTCCATAGACTATGCAATATCCCCTTCTTCCATCGTAGTAACCTTATCATTCCCATAAATTTCTCCTCCTAGCGTTACTTTTTGGGGGGTAGCATGGACACAACAATTCGTATGCAAAGAGGTTACACCACCCAAACTAGCAAAAGCGCTAGAATCAAGAAATGTTTCGATTATTTCTGGTATAGATGCTAAAAACTTTTTAATTTGCTCTAACATTATTTTTCTCTTTTATGTATTTAAAGGGTAATTACAAAAGCTTTATGTTAATCATGAGATCATGATTAACTAATTCCCTGCTTCAATTGCATTATTTTCAGGGGTTGCTGGTTTTGCATGATCACTATGTATATCCTTGATTAAGTTAGATAATTCACCAGTTTCAAACATCTCTCTCACTATATCACAACCACCAACAAACTCGCCAGCAATATAAAGCTGAGGAATAGTTGGCCAATCAGCAAAATCTTTTATGCCTTGACGTAAATCAGGGTTTTCAAGTACATTGATATCCTTAAATTTTAGACCAAGTGTCTGCAATATACCAACGACCATTGCAGAAAAGCCGCATTGTGGAAAATCCGCGGTTCCCTTCATGAAGAGAACTACCTCATTAGTAGAAATCTGTTCGTTGATAAAGTCAAAAGTTTTGTTTTTATTCATAATAAATCCTTGATAAACAAAAGGTTGCATCATTTTCCTGCTCATTATATACAATTAACTATAGAAAATAAATACAAATTCAGAATAAGCTTTAGGCAAAGAATGATATCCCAAGATAAAATAGAAAAAATATTTCAAATTTTTAGTTCTGCTGATCCAAAACCAAAAACAGAATTAGAATATAGCAACAATTTTACACTGACAATAGCTGTCATCTTGTCAGCGCAAGCAACTGATATTTCGGTAAATAAAGCAACAAAAAAACTTTTTGAGCAATACGATACTCCTCACAAAATATTTTTATTAGGGGAAGCTAATTTAAAACCATATATAAAAACCATAGGCTTATATAACTCAAAAGCAAAAAATATCATTGCACTTTGTGAAATTTTGATCAATAAATATAACTCGATTATTCCAGACGAGTTTGAAGAGTTAATAAAATTACCTGGTATTGGTAGAAAAACGGCTAACGTAATTTTAAATTGCGCATTTGCTAAACCAACAATGGCCGTTGATACACATGTATTTCGCGTAGCACACAGAATTGGATTAAGCATTGGTAGCTCACCAGAAAAAGTAGAAAAGGATCTTTTAAAAAAAATACCCGAAAAATGGCTCCTTCATGCTCATCATTGGTTAATTCTGCATGGAAGGTACGTATGTAAGGCAAGAACGCCCATTTGTTCAAGGTGTAGTATCTCAGCTTATTGTTCGTATTATAAAGAAAACAAAACAGATTAATATAGGTTTAAGTTTATGTTATCAGAAGAAATAGTTGATTATCCAGAGATCAAGCCATTATCAGGAAAGGCTGATAAACTTCTTGTATTGCTCCACGGTGTTGGTTCTGATGGTCACGACCTTATTGGATTGGTTCCATTTATCCAAGAAGCTTTACCACATCATCATTTTATCTCTCCTCATGGTGTTGAACCTTATGATATGGCTCCATTTGGTAGGCAATGGTTCAGCCTAAAAGATCGTGATAACACAACTATTTCTCAGCTAGTCAAAAACAATTCTGCAAAAGTTGAAAAAATAATTGAAGATAAGCAAAATGAACTTGGTATAAAAAACTCTGACACAATTATTGTTGGCTTTTCTCAAGGAACTATGATGGCATCTTATCTTACCCTAATTCAAAAAGAGCCATTTGCTGCAATGGTTGGATTTTCTGGTAGGTTGGTTAAACCGGCTGACTTAAACAACACCTCTACTCCAATTTGTATAATTCATGGGCTTAACGATGACGTAGTTCCAGCTAGTCAGAGCAAGGAATTTGCTAAATATTGCGAGAATAACAATATAAATTATCAATTGCATCTAATACCTAACTTGACTCATTCAATAGACGGTTCGGGGATGCAGTTTGCTTTAAATTTTTTACGTGGAATTAAATAAAATAAGTAGGAGGTGTAGATGATGAATAAAGAACTGAAAACCTTAGATCCAGAAATTTATGAAGCTATCAAAGCTGAAAAACTAAGGCAAGAGCACAGCATTGAGCTTATCGCCTCTGAGAATTTTGTGAGTAAAGCAGTCCTTGCGGCGCAAGGATCGATTATGACAAATAAATACGCAGAGGGCTATGCGGGGAAGAGATATTATTGCGGTTGCGAAGAAGTTGACAAGGCAGAAGTGCTTGCCATTGAAAGGTTGAAACAATTATTCAAATGCTCATACGCTAACGTTCAACCACATTCAGGTTCACAAGCAAATCAAGCGGTATATCTAGCATTACTGCAACCAGGAGACAAGATTTTAGGTATGTCTTTGGATTGTGGCGGTCATTTAACGCACGGAGCTGCTCCAAACCTTTCTGGAAAATGGTTCAAACCATTATTCTACGGCGTTGATCCTAAGACTTATCTAATTGATTATTCCGAAGTTGAAAGATTAGCACTTGAACATAAACCTAAACTTATTATTGCCGGCTACTCTGCATATACACAAACTCTTGATTTTGCTAAATTCAGGGCAATTGCCGATAAGGTTGGTGCATATTTAATGGCGGATATCGCTCATATTGCAGGGATAGTTGCAACTGGTAGACACCCTAGCCCATTTCCACATGCACATATTGTAACTTCAACGACTCACAAGACTCTCAGAGGGCCTCGTGGCGGAGTTATTATGTCTAATGATGATGAGATCGGTCAAAAACTAAATAAAGCAGTATTTCCTGGTCTGCAAGGCGGTCCTCTTATGCATATAATTGCCGCTAAAGCAGTTGCATTTAAGGAAGCTCTAACAAATGATTATAAATCTTATATAGATCAAGTTTTATTAAATGCAACTGCTCTTGGTAAGACCCTTGTGCAAAGAGGTTACGATATTCTCACTGGAGGAACTGTAAATCATATTGTTTTGCTTGATCTTAGAAAAGATGGACTTACAGGAAAATTAGCTTCAGAGGCCCTGGATAGAGCTGGAATTACGTCAAATAAAAACACTGTTCCTTTTGACTCTACCTCGCCATTTATTACGTCAGGAGTAAGGCTAGGTACCCCTGCATGTACAACTCGTGGATTTAAAGAAAAGGAGTTCATAGTAGTAGGAAATCTGATTGCAGATGTGCTAGATAGTCTCAAGCAATCGGAGAATAACAGCAAAACGGAACAAGAAGTGTACACCAAGGTAATTGAACTAACTAAAACATTCCCTATTTATGACTAATGCACAAGCTTTCATTCTCGCTCAGGCGGGAGTGACAAAAACTAGACTAAACCTTTGTAAAACATTTCCAGCTAATCGACTATGAAGTGCATATTTTGTCAGTCACCAGATACCGTGGTTAAAGACTCGCGTGAAACCGATGAAGGTAAGGTAGTAAGACGCCGAAGATCGTGTTTGAAGTGTAATGGTAGGTTTACCACTTTTGAAAGAGTTCAGTTAAGAGAATTGATCATTGTAAAAAAAAGTGGGGCTAAGAGGCCATTTGATAGAGCAAAAATATTGAAATCAATTACAACCGCTCTAAGAAAAAGAAATTTTCTGGAAGAAGAAATAGAAGAAATTGCCAATAGGATAACCCTAGAAGTAGAAAGTTCTAATTCTAAAGAAGTTCAATCACAGATGATAGGTAAATTAATAATGCAAGAACTAGCCAAAATAGATCAAGTAGCATATATAAGATTTGCATCGGTATATAAAGATTTTTCTACTGCTCAAGATTTTGCAAAATTTATAGGGAAAATAAGGGAAAATCAATAATATGAAGATAATTTTTACTGCATTAATACTATTTTTAATACAAGGAGATATGATGAAAAAAGAGACTAATCCACCATTTGCTAAAAAAGTTCCTTATGAATTTGAACTACATGGAATGAAGATTCAAGATGAATATAATTGGTTACGTGCAAGTGGTTGGCCAGATAAAGTTACTGATGAATCAGTGCTTTCTTACTTAAATGAAGAAAATAAATATTTTGATAATTACATGACTCCTCTTGCGGATAAAAAAAATATGTTCTTCGAGGAGCTTAAAGGAAGAATCAAACTGGCTGATCAGTCAACTTATATAAAGAAAGATGAATATTTCTACTATACTAGAACTGAAGAGGACAAAGATTATCCTATTTATTGTCGTAAAAAAGGTTCGCAAGGGGCTCTAGAAGAAATACTTCTTGATGTAAATGAGCTTGCTAAAGATCAAAAATACACTTCCATAGGATCATTCTCTATAAGCCCAGATCATAAATTAATGGCCTACTCTATTGATTTTACGGGTGGAGAAAAATATACATTAAAAGTCTTTAATCTTGAGAATAAAATTTTTCTTGAGGACAAAATAGAGAACACAATAGGT
>NZ_JARJFB010000122.1:0-5675 GCF_034554655.1 Candidatus Megaera venefica | reverse complement strand
CTGCTGAACTAAGGTAGTAAGTTGCCTTTTTTCTTCATCAAGCTCAAGTATAACATTAGAATCAAGTTTTACGTGAGTAATTTTATTAGTTTGCTAGCATATGCTATAATTGACGGGGCCGTCATGTCGTTGTTCTTCATAAATATATTCTCTGTGAATAGAGTGTTTTCTATATTTGCTTATGAAGTAACATATAAATGTGTTTATGGATTTTCCGCATGCGTATGCTTGTTTGTAGTATCTTACTTACACAAACAATTTAAAACTGTACAAAATTAGGTTATACCAAGTTTCTCATAGCTCTTTTGCATATCTTTTCTGTATATGGAGTAGTCGACTGATTACTCCAATCTCTACATAAATCCTTTACCCAATCGGGGTGATCTTTGCCAGCATCGTTAAGCCAGTTACCGACTGAAAGCTGAACATATTTTGCCTTATCTGACCTTAGTGGCTCTATTATATCCAGGCCAAGCCAAGGTTCTTTTCTAAGTTCCTTAATATGTGAGCACCATACACCTCTTGGTCTGCTAAGCTCAGAAGCAAATCTTCTGATATTATCAGATGACTCCTCAGTCCAACGGCTAAGCAACTTTATAGATTTAGTTAGTTCTTGTGTAAAGTCAGCTCGCAGCACCATCCAAGCCCATTCTCTAACTCCTGAATTTGGGTCATCAGCAAGTGGTTTGATTAAATTTAGCTTTTCTGGGAAAGATAACTTTTGTTCTCCTAATATGTAACATGCCAAAGCTCTAATTGAATCTGATTTATGGATACTTAGTGTATCAAAAATTTTAAATCCAAATTGGGTGTGCAATGATATAGCCACTAATTTAAATTTCTTAGTAATGCCTAATGGTTTTGGTAATTTGGGAAAATTGAACTCTGGGATAGTGTTTGCAAGTAATAAAGTAAGGTCAACGGCTAAAAATTCCATTAGGTTTGTTGCTTCTTTCTCGCCTTTATTCAGCTGATTGACAATATCTAGTGAAATTTGTTTTTTCATAGTATTTAAACTTTAGTAATTTAATTAGGTTCTACAAGAATTCTGTTTACTCTTCGTTAATTTCGATTTTGGCAATTTCCACCTCAACACGAAGCGCAATTTGCTGGACAAGATCAGCAAGTCCAGGGGAGTTGACAATAAATTTACTGCTATTGAGTGTATCTTTTAGATTATGAAGCCTACGACTAGATAGCTTGCCATCTAAAAGATCAAGTTGAAGATCTTTTAGGATTTTAAAAGCTTTTTTTGCAAATTCTTCTAAGTTTTGCTTATCGTGGGTAAACTGGTCTATTTCTTGCAAGAAAAGCATACCTCCTATATCCGCTACTGCAGAAGATGCTTCGTTATGACTAGATTCTTGGGTTTTTTTACTAGTATTAAATTTAACGTCTTTTTCTTTTTTAGAAAGTCTTCCAAGTTTATTAGTAGAAGATACACCTTGCATTTTTGGATCGATCGAGAGCATGTGACTACTTGAATTTATGGTTTATTTAGCATATCCTACTAACTCTATGCTGATAATTTTAGAATATATACTTTACTACTATGTTTCAAACATTAACACAGAATCTTACCAAAATCTTTGATAAAATCAAAGGGCGTGGGGCGCTTACTGAAGATCAAATTGATTCAGCAATGCGTGATATTAGGGTTGCTTTGCTTGAAGCAGATGTTGCATTACCGGTAGTGAGAGAATTCATTGCCAAGGTTAAAGAAAGAGCAAAGGGACAAGAAGTAATCAAATCTGTATCTCCGGCACAAATGGTCATAAAGATCATTAATGACGAGATGATAAGTTTACTATCACCAACTGACTCTGAAGCTAAATTAAATTTAAATAGTTCTCCTCCCGTCAATATATTGGTAGTTGGCTTGCAGGGTAGTGGCAAAACTACTGCGAGTGCAAAATTAGCTCTAAAGCTGAAAAAGCAGAATAAAAATGTGCTGCTAGTGTCTCTAGATACATATAGACCAGCGGCCCAGGATCAGCTTGCAATTCTTGCAAAAGATATCGGCGCGGATAGCCTTGAAATTATTAAAGACCAACAGCCTTTGGAAATTACACATAGAGCCCTAAAAGAGTCTAAATTATCTGGCTATGACGTAGTTATTTATGATAGTGCAGGACGCTTGCATATAGATGATGCAATGATAGCAGAAGTGGCCTCTATTAAGAAAATTATCAACCCCACCGAAACTTTACTAGTTATTGATTCAATGATCGGACAAGATTCCGTCACTGTTGCAAGTGCTTTTCAAGAAAAACTAAGTATTTCTGGAATTATTTTATCAAGGATCGATGGTGATTCAAGGGGTGGAGCTGCCTTAAGTGTGAGGTACGTTACCGGCAAACCTATTAAATTCCTAAGTACTGGCGAGAAGCCATCAGACTTTGAGGAGTTCGATGCTAAAAGAATAGCTTCTCGTATTTTAGATATGGGAGATATATTATCTTTTGTTGAAAAAGCTGCAAGTGTTATTGATCAGAAAGAGGCTTCAATTGCTGCTGCACGATTCAAAAAAGGTAAATTTGATCTTGATGATTACATAGCACAAATCAAAATGATTAAAAAACTTGGTGGTATGAGCAGTATGCTCAGTATGATACCAGGTATTTCAAAACTCACAAATAAGATGGGAGATGTAGGTGTTGGAGACAAAATCCTTGTTCATCAGGAAGCTATAGTACTTTCAATGACAAAAAAAGAACGAAAAAACCCATCATTACTTAATGCATCTAGAAGAAAGAGAGTGGCTTTAGGTTCAGGGACGACTGTTCCACAAGTCAATGTCCTATTAAAGCAGTTTATACAGATTAGTACTATGATGAAAAAAGCATCAAAGATGGATCAAAAATCCTTAATGAGAAGTGGAATTGGAAAACTTTTTTCTTGACTATCTTATAAAAAATTCTTATTATTCCGTCATTATCAAGCAATTGTAAGTAAAAATTATGTCTAAAGCAAAAATTGCCTCAAAAAATAACCCAGAAGGCCGTGGACAGGCCAAGGAATATTTTCATGATGGCAAAAAAATTAAACCAGTTAAATTAATTGCTAACAGACAATCTTTTTTTGCAGCCGAATATGATGAATCTGGAGATATAGTTGTTGATCTGAACGGTAAAGTGCTTCCTTGGAATAGTGCTAAAAATTTAGGTTAAATTAACTTTAGATATATAATGAAATTATCCACAGAATTACTAAATTTAATAGTGTGCCCAGTTTCTGGGGACAAGTTAATTTACGATCAAGATCAATCTATATTAATTAGTAAAAAAGCTCGCCTTATATACCCTGTAGTAGATGGTATACCACTACTTTTGGCGTCAGAAGCAAAAAAAATTCCTCTCGATAGTTCTAAAATAAAGACAGGCATTGAAGAGAAAGAAAAGATAGAGAGTTAAACTTTGTTATAATGGTTTAACCCAGTCATGCTGAATTTGATTCAGCATCTCAGGAGATGAAAAAAGATCTTAGGCCAGAGCCCAAGTTTTAGCCAAGTTTAGATTGTAAGATACAGAAAGAGCAAAATAGTGTTTGTGAGTTTTTCGTTATCCAAAACTGGTGTATATAGTGATTAATGTCAGCTATACAAATTTCAATGTAGTTTCTGAAGCTTATAAAATTGCTCAATTTGCGGCAAAAGAAGTAAGTTCTAAGATTACTCTTGAACTGGGTCAAGGACAAGATGATAAATATAAGATATTTTGCACTAATAACGCTAGAAAGCAAATCAAACATTCTAAAGAAATTGTCAACAGGATTAAGGATAACTTCAAAGACTTAATTGTAATTGGTATGGGAGGCTCTGTCTTGAATCCAGAAGCTTTAATAAACCTTAACTCTAATAATCTAAACTCTAGGACAAAAGTTCATTTCTTGAACAATACAGACCCAATTTATTTTCGAAAATTACTTTCAACTATTTCACTTATCAATTGTGCTGTTTTAGCGATCAGCAACTCAGGTCAAACTCTTGAGACTAATGCCCTTGTTGGAGCAATGATTTCTGAGTTTGAAAAAAATAATATAAAATCAATCGGTAATAGATTTTTTTTTATAACAAAGCCTGATTCTGGAATTCTAAGCGAGATAGCTGCTAGAATATCGGCAACTTTGATTGAACACATGCCAAACATAAGTGGAAGGTTTTCTAGCCTTACTAATGTAACAACTCTTGCTGCTGCAGTTGCTGGGGTAGAAGTGGAAGATTATATTGATGGGGCAGAAGGAGTTATCAAAGATTTTTTGTATAACCAAGAATCAAATGAAGCTGTGTACTCAGCTGCTGCAATTTTCAGTACTAAAAAACCTATAATGGTAAATATTGGTTACTTACAACAATTTTCATCGTACTTAGAATGGTACTCACAAATAATTGCAGAGTCACTTGGGAAGAATGGAGGAGGGTTAACACCGCTGCGTGGACTTGGACCTAATGACCAACATAGCATGCTTCAGCTTTACCTTGAGGGTCCACAAGATAAAATTTATAGCCTATTTTATGTAAAAGATCTAAAAGATGTCCCAAAGGTATGCTCATTCAAGGAGTTAAGCTACATTGCAGAAAAGTCCTTAAGTGATATTAATACAGCTAATTTTCTAGCCACTGAATCGGTACTTGTTAACAAACAATTTCCTATTAGAACTATTTTGCTAAAAGACTTGTCATCCAGGTCTATAGGTTCTCTTGTTGCCCACTCTATGCTTGAAATAGTCATACTAAGTCATATGATGAATATCAACCCATTTAACCAGCCAGCTGTAGAATTCATAAAAACAAAATCTATGCAATTGGTTGCTTCCTCATCATAAACTGAGCCCATAGGGGTAAGCTAGAAATATTCCTAAAATGCCTAATAAATCTGAACTTGCATGATATCAGGTAGCAAAAAGAAGATTCTGAATCAAGTCCCGGATAACTTTTTTTATATAGAAGGCCACACGTAACCTTAAGACTAAGTACAGGTCTATTGTAAACAAGTGCTTAAAAAAGGATTAGGAATAAGTTTTGTATAAGGCTGCTACCACGCAGCGTCAGGCTGGATTTGATGAAGCTTGCGGCCTCCCCGCCCTCTTGGCCTAGTATATCATGAGACAGAAAGATCCCGGATCAAGCCCTAGATGATTGGTGTTTGCTCTTGAGGACTTTACAATATGACAAATATATTGCCTAACAAACCACTAATCTCTTGCCCATAGTTCAAGTTACTATTAGTAGTCCCTCCGTCAAAACTCTCCCCGCCTGAATTAACAAGGGGTTTCATGTCATAAACAGCTTACAAAATCCATAAGAAAATGGTATAATTACCGCATAAAGCTTACGGATTTTAAAATTATGCCTATAGAAAATATTACTTTTCTCCAAAAACAAGAAAGGTTATTTGAAGAGAAATTATCTACAAAACTAAATCCTAAAAACAAGTTATATAAACTAAGGGATTTAGTAAATTGGTCTGAACTTGAAGCCAGAGCATTGCCTAACATTGAAATCAAGCAATTTGGTAGAAATAAGAAAGATCATAGAGTAATGCTAGCACTATCAATGCTTCAAGCTATGTACAACGGTTCTGATTCGTTTACGGAGGAAGAGCTAAAGGAAAATATTTATTGGCAATATTTTTGTGGTTATGAATATTTGCAGCAAGATCTTGATGTGTCTGAAG
>NZ_JARJFB010000121.1:0-5703 GCF_034554655.1 Candidatus Megaera venefica | reverse complement strand
TTATATGACCGCACTAGCAATGTTCATAGGCCGCTACCCGATAATATATTTTTCTCTAGCAATTAGTGGCTCATTTGCTGCTAAACAAAGACTTAGCAATCAAATAGTTAGGCATACACAGTCTAGTATTGAGCTTAGTTTATTCCTATTAATTACAGTAATATTGGTTGGAGCTATAATGTTTTTGCCTCTTATGATCCTTGGACCACTTTTAGAATTCATAACTATGTAATAATCAACACTTAAATCTCATTTGCTAAAGTGAAGCAAAGCCTAAGTTTTATTTTAATTTTGTAATGTATAAGGTTTGGTATATAGTGTCGAAAACATCATTTTTTTATCAGATGTCTACGTTCAAAAATATACTATTTTTACTGTTAATTTGTATTTTAACCCAAGGATGTAGCACTGGCGGATATTCAGTCGAAGCCTACAAATCGATTGGTGGCGAGTTAAAACGTAACTACAAGCTAAGTAGGGGCGATCTTATTGTTGCTTATGATCTTGGTAGAATAGATAAAACAAACTGTATCTATTCAGCTGACCTAGGGAATATCATTAACGATCGGCGCTACAAATCAAAATATATATCTAGGTTCAAAGCCCTATATAAATCTCCTCTTAATTTGAAAAAAGAGGCTATGCGCAAAATTGTAAGGATTAATAAATTACTTCTAGAACTACATCATAATTATCGGATATTATCAAACAGTAAATACCAATATGTAAGGAGGCTTTCTAGATCCGATCTAACCCAAGTCGATTTACGCAAAGAGCTAGATGTTCTCGATAGGATTATATCTTTTATACCAATAATGATACCAATTGGCAGCACCACGGTTACGAGTAAATACGGAAATAGATTACATCCTATAAAAAAACGAGAAGTATTTCATTGTGGATTAGATATGGTCGCAAAAAATGGGGCTAACGTTTATGCTTCTGCAAATGGTATAGTAGTCTTTGCTGGGAAAAAAGCTGGATATGGCAATGTCGTTGAAATTCAACATAGCAAAACGCTTAAAACACTTTATGCCCATTTGGCTAAAATTTCTGTTAAGAAAGGAAGATCAGTAGCAAGAGGCAAAGCTGTCGGAGTGCAAGGTAGCACTGGAGCCACAACAGGTGATCATTTACACTTTGAGGTTTGGGTAAATGATCGTCACGTGAATCCTTATGATTTCGTTTCTAGCGAGTGTACTTGTAGGTGACATAGTAAGTTAACCTGAACATGGATAAGAGATCAGTAGTTTGTTAGGCAGCCTAGTTGTCATATTGTAAAATCACCAAGAGCAAAAACCAGTCATCCCGGGCTTGATCCTGGATCTCTTTCGGTCTCATGAGATACTAGGCCAAGAGGCCGGCGTAAGCTTCAATCAAGTCCGGCATGACTGTGTAGCGCTTTGAAATGCCTGACTTGATCCGACAGTTACTTCTTTTCAGTATGGCTTGATTTATTGTAAGAAGACTATTATGATCCCTCAGGTCAATAGTTATTCTTGGGGCCGTAGCTCAGCAGGATAGAGCGACGGATTCCTAATCCGTAGGTCGGAGGTTCAAATCCTCTCGGTCCCACCAATTATACAAAGGGTTGCAAGGACTTGCTGTTTTGATAAATTTTTATTGGGTATACTTAGGGTATACTTTAGGCAGCGTTTGTTGTCTAAATCTACTAGATCAAATCGCTCTTTGAAACTCGCCAAACAACACTGCTCTGATATTAGCACTGGGTTAAATTTGTCCTTCCATTCGATTGCAAAGATTAGTTTAAGCAATCATTACCATTCGAATTAAATTGATCTAAAGATTTAATAGTTACTAGTAACTGAAATTTTATAGCTATTTTTAACTTATCTATTGAACTCCTGTAATATTTTATTTAACTTGAAGATTGAGAAATTTAAATAGATATACATGAAATGTCATATAATATAGATAGCGTCATCTTTATTGGTTTTCTGGCTGCTAATCTTATAGTTGGATTATTTTATAGTAGAAACGTCAAAAATATACGTGAATATGCTATTGGTAAGCGCAATTTTTCAAGTACTACTATTGCCGCCACTATTGCAGCCACTTGGATTGGTGGTGGAGTTCTGTCGCAAACGATTACAGAAACCTACAAACAAGGTCTTTATTTTATTATTCCTGTATTTGGTGATTCACTAGTTTTACTAGTAATAGGCTATTTTTTAGCTCCACGTATGGCAGAGTTTTTAGGTACACTTTCCATTGGTGAAGCAATGAGTAATTTATATGGTAAAAATGTAAGAATAATAACTACATTAATTGGCATAATAAGTTGCGTTGGCGCAGTGGCAGTCCAGTTTAAAGTCTCCTCTACAATATTGCAGTTATTATTCAATGTTTCAAGTCATTATGCGGTTTTAATAAGTGCTATAATAGTTGTTCTATATTCCGCTGTTGGAGGCATTAAGGCAGTAACCTTTACTGATGTAGTACAAATTTTTACTTTTGCCACTATTATACCGATTATATCTTTTATAATTTGGGGAACTCTAGGCGACCCGCACAAAGTATATTTAGTTATTACTGAAAACCCTTTATTTGATTATAAACAAGTATTTGATTTCTATAATCCTAAGCTTTTAGATTCCTTTTTGCTTTTTTTATTTTTTATTATTCCAACTTTGGAACCAGCTATTTTTCAAAGAATATCCATGGCAAAAAATACCATGCAAATAAGGAAATCTTTTATTATTGCTTCTTTCATATGTCTTGCTATCTCGTTAGTAATATGCTGGATTGGCGTACTGCTTCTTGCTGGGAATGCGGATTTAGATCCAAATGCTCTTCTACCACATATTATAAATAATTATAGCTACTCAGGGTTAAAAGGGTTAATAGCCATAGGGGTTATGGCTGTTATTATGTCAACTGCTGATTCTTATATTAATTCTGCAGCCGTCCTATTTACTCATGATTTTTGTAAACCACTCGGTATTAGGTGGATAACAAATCATCAACTTTCCTTATCTCGAATTTCTGCTGTCTTTGTCGGTATTGTTGCCTATTTCTTAGCTTTTAATACCAAAAGCATATTAGAACTAACTTTCCTTATATGGGGTTCATATATGCCAATAATTTCAGTGCCTTTGTTATTGGCTATTTTGGGGTTTCGTAGCACCCCCAAAGCGGTGTTAATAGGTATGAGTGCGGGCGTTGCTACTATCTGCATATTTAATTTATTTAATTTTAAAACCAATAGTACTATTCCCGCGATGCTTGCAAATATTTTGTTTTTTATGGGAAGTCATTATTTGTTAAGGCAAAAAGGTGGTTGGGTTGGCATCAGGGATAAAAAACCTTTGGAGGATATAAGGAAAACTCGTAAAAGAAGAATTTATACACTGATTCGTAGCATCAAAAATTTTAATTTTGTTACTTTCTGTCAAAGCAATACCCCGCAAAAAGAAATGATCTATTCATCTTTTGGTGTATTTTGTATTATTTCAATTTTTTCTACTATGTATTCTCTACCATTAGATATACGCGAACAATATAAGGTAATCCTAGAATATATATATCATTTTGTTTTAATCTCATCAGCTATATTCTTAACTTATCCAATTTGGCCACCTACTCTTAAAAACAAGAAATTTATAGCCATATTTTGGAATATTGGTATTTTTTCTATCTTAGTATTCATAGCTGGGTTTTTGGTTGCAATCAGCAATTTTTCTCAATTTCAATTAATGATTTTTATATTAAATTTAATAGTGATATCTATTTTACTCAGGTGGCAAGTAGCATTATTTATTATATTTGCTGGGGTAATAGCAAGCTTAGAGTTCTTTAAATGGTATATAGGATTTGATAACCTTTCCGCTAATATAAACAGCTTGCAATTTAAAGTTATGTATTCGTTGCTTTTGTTTAGCAGCGTTTTAATTGCCTTCCTAAAACCACAACAAGAACGAAACAAACTCACTGAGCAAAAAGCTGATCACCTTGGAGAGCGAATATATGATAGGGATGAGGAATTAGAAAAATTAATTGAGGTTAAGAATGAATTCCTACGTAACTTGGAACACGAAGCTCATACACCTATTGTTGGTATCACAAGTATGGGGCAGATTCTTTTTGAGAGCTACGACAAGTTAACTGAAAATCAAAGGAGGAAAGGTTTAGAAGAGATAGCTAAAAGTTCAGAGCGATTATCCAGCCTTGTTAATAATATGATCGATCTCTCTAAACTCTTAAGTCTTAATTATACATTAGATAAAAAAGAGGTAGATTTAAGCGAGCTAATATATGATCGACTGGATTATTGCAAGAAACTATACTTAAATGGTAAAGAGCTACAGTTTTTTACAAAAATAGAAGATAATATTAAGATCAATTGTGATGAGCATTATATAAAGTCTACTTTAGATAATTTGATTATCAACGCTATTCAATATAGCAAGGAAGGGAATATTACCTTGGAGCTGCATAAAAATTCTGATTCAACTGCAATACATTTTAGCATTCAAGATGAGGGTATAGCTATTCCACAAGCAGAATTATACGATATTTTCTTCTCATTTATAGTTAGCTCTAGAACCAAAACACCCGCTGGTGGTCGTGGTATTGGACTTGCATTGTGTAAAAAAGCAATTACAACACACGGCGGAGAAATTTGGGCTGAAAGCGATGGTGCGAAAGGATCTACTTTTAGGTTTACGCTTCCAATGTAGATTTGGAACAATTTAATTTACCAATCATACCGTCAATCTTTATAGTATCGAGGTATCTCATAATTATTATCTCAGTCGTTTTTTCTAAGCTATAACTTTCTAAAGTCGCTAGCTCCTTCAATTTGTTATGATACACATCGTTAAGTCTAACCTTTATATCCTGAGCCATAGAAATACCTGTAATATTAATATTGTATGGACGTAATGGACGTAATAAATATAATGTTAATGTAGCGTTGTCAATGGTTTTAAGTTGCAGTTTTGTTATTCTAGTCTTGAAAATCTGAGACAAAATAACATTTTAAATTATACTTAACAAATATAACGACACTTTTTTAAATCAAAACATTAGAGAAAAATGGAATTTAGATTTTATTAAGGAATTTATGCTTGGATGCTGAATATGAAGTTTATCAAATTTACAATAATCCACCTGCTTTTCACTGTTGGTTATCTGGCTTATTTATTGTAAAAACTAGAACCGCTTCACGTACACGAAATAGCTTTAACTTTCATAGCTATAGGTTCAATGTTAGGTGGAGGAGTAAGACTATTAAGTCCCTCCGTCAAAACTCTCCCCGCCTGAATTAACAAGGGGTTTCATGTCATAAACAGCTTACAAAATCCATAAGAAAATGGTATAATTACCGCATAAAGCTTACGGATTTTAAAATTATGCCTATAGAAAATATTACTTTTCTCCAAAAACAAGAAAGGTTATTTGAAGAGAAATTATCTACAAAACTAAATCCTAAAAACAAGTTATATAAACTAAGGGATTTAGTAAATTGGTCTGAACTTGAAGCCAGAGCATTGCCTAACATTGAAATCAAGCAATTTGGTAGAAATAAGAAAGATCATAGAGTAATGCTAGCACTATCAATGCTTCAAGCTATGTACAACGGTTCTGATTCGTTTACGGAGGAAGAGCTAAAGGAAAATATTTATTGGCAATATTTTTGTGGTTATGAATATTTGCAGCAAGATCTTGATGTGTCTGAAG
>NZ_JARJFB010000120.1:0-5750 GCF_034554655.1 Candidatus Megaera venefica | reverse complement strand
TGGATTTTGTAAGCTGTTTATGACATGAAACCCCTTGTTAATTCAGGCGGGGAGAGTTTTGACGGAGGGACTATTTAATTTTATATAGAGATTAATCTAACTATAGTATGTGCATAACTATGATAGTAATTTAGTTGACACCTAAATGGCTAGAACATGTGATTAAATAAAGCCTTTGTTCTATGCTCACCCACCTTATTATTTCATTTATTTAAATACCTCCTTAGCTTTGTCTCCTGGAATATGAGAAAAGGCAATGGGATCATCTTTTACGGTAGGACGGATACCTAAGTTTATTACTGACTTGCCATATTTGTTGTTGATATTGTCCATAGCAACTGAGATCCCCTGCTTCTTAGTAATAATACCTATCTCATCAAATGTAAGCTGGCGCGGCTTTTCGATTAACCCCGCCAATGATACTGCTACTTGATATATGCTATTAACTTTATTTTGCTCTGATAACCGATCCCAAATATTAAGTAATTGCTTTAAAATGGTTGCATTATCACAAGCGGGAGATATTTTGGCGGAGGATTTATAAATTACTCTATTGGTAGTTCTAATGTATAAATTTATAAAGGTAGAATATAAAGCTTTGTCTCTTAATCTCTTCGCTGCTTTCAGTATTAATTCGGCAGCAACATCACGAGCAGCGTCACTATTCCTTATCTCGGGATCAAGTATTCTACTATGACCTATTACCTTATTTTTAACTACATATTCTGATAACTCATGGTCTCTTAGTAAATACCAACATTTTTTTCCATAGATACTACCCCAAATAGCCTGCAAGTGCCCAGCGCTACATTCATACAACTTCTCTACAGTATCTATGTTTGCAATGTAAAGTCTTCTCAGCATTCGATGACCTATGCCTGGTATGTCCCTTAAAGAAAGATCAAAAAGTTTTGTTGGTATATCTTCTGGTTTGATAATAGATAACCCATCAGGTTTTTTCATTTCAGCCGCTATTTTAGCTAAGTACTTACTTGGCGCAATACCAATACCTTTCAGCTTTGCTTCATAGCTAACAGCAATAGCGCAAGTAGAGTCGGACAACAATGGGACAACTACTATGGGTTTGCCTCTAAGATAATGGTTTACTTGTTGCTCGATAGTAGCAAAGTAGCTATTAAGATCAAAGTACAGCCAATTCAGACCAACGACTTCGTTAAGCATCGGCGTACCTTACTACTAATTACAAACCTTTATCCTATGCCAATCTTGATAACTGTACATTATTCTAATGCAATAGAAAAGCTTTTTAAAGCCGTAGGCGGAACGTAAGCTTAATTATCATTATGATATGGATTGGTGTGTACCTGTTTATAAATATACATAATGGTTTATCAAGGTTTTTTATAATAGCAATTGTCCTGCCAATTGCTTGTAAGTCTGGCACCGTAGGTTTGATGGTAAACTTGATATTTGAATATGAATCTCTTTTTATTAGTCCCGCTTCTGCGGGGCTAATAAAAAGTAGGAGCTCTAATTACAGCTTTAGGGTAGTAAGTATAGTAGAGTAGTAGTCTGCGGCAGCGTTAGTTTCATTATGCGCATGCTGGGTGCATGCCTTTGTTATACTAACTTTCACTATCAGAGTCATTATTATCCACATTACCTAGGGTGTTAACAGTCTCATCATCAGGATTATTAAAATGGATAATGCTGAGATTCACTCCCTCTTGTTGGATAGTGTTGGCAATATACTCATCAAAAACGTTGGTTTCTCTTGCGTTGAGGAAAACCTTAGCTTGATGAGCTGTTAGGTACTTGATTATCTCTGTAGATTTATTCTCAGCTGCTATATAGAGAGGGCTTTTAGATGGGGTAGAAGGTGTAGTTGGTTTTGACAATAAAGCAGATAAGAAACCTTTACCTTGTACCATCTGGGAAGCGATAGCAAAAGATGCAGACGTTGTACAGTCGTTAATATCAGCATTCAGCTCTTCTACCAAATATTTCATCACATTTGGGCTTCCTTCTTTTGCTGCAATATGCATAGCCGTCCAACCATCCTTAGTATACAATCCTTCTGTCACATTCCCTTTAAGTTTTTTGAGTTTCTCTACTCCTATCCCCTTGTAAGACCCTGCGGCGAAATAGGGGCTTATATTTTTAGCATCTACAAGATATTTAAAACATTTTATTGCATCCTTTGCCGCTGCAAAATGTACAGCATGTGCCCCTTCTTCGTTTAATTCATTGATATCAGCTGTTCCTAGTTCCTCTATTAATGCATCTAAATCGTCACTTTCAATTGCTGTCCAAATAGTCATTGTATATACCTATGGTTTAATTATATGTTTGTTTTCAAGATAATATCCTATGTTATTAGTGTCAATAAAATTTAATAAAAGGACAAATAGCTTTGTTATATTTGATTAAAGAAGGTAATTAGGTAGTGATTATGTATTTAAAAAATAGTCTTTGAAAAATATTTATTAGTATAACGCTTATATTTTGGGACTATTTAATAAATTGCGAAGGATCTTTTGCTACTTTGCCTTCTCTTATACCAAAATTAAGCTGTGGTTCTGTCACTTTGCCTGTGCTGCCCACATATCCTACAACATCACCTTGTTTTACACTAGCACCTTTGGTGAGGATTATGTCTTCTAAATGCGCATAAGAAGTAACAAGATTTTTCCCATCTAACTTGATAATTACTAAATTACCAAAAGTGGCATCGTAATCAGCATATATTACTTTACCCGCAGCAGTTGAAAGTACTTTAGTTCCAGGCTTGGCGCTTATACTAATGCCTTTGCTCGTTCCGAATGGTGTTTTATCACCAAATTTTGTAATTACTTTCCCCTTCACTGGCGTGATATATTCACTACTTGCTACTTGATCTTGTATATCCACTTCTGGTTTTTCAATTTTAGCTTTTTCTACTTGTACTAAAGGTTCATCAGCATCAGAGCTATTTGAAGTTAAGTTATTTTCTTTAGTTTGTTTAATTTTAAGAACTTGAAATTCATCAATATAATGAGGTGGTTCCAAGTCATTTAATAAGGCGATTTCTGAGACCTTTTGTCCATATTTTGATGCAATATCTTCAATAGTTTCGCCAACTTGCACCTCATGATAAATGATTTTGTCTTTAGTTTCAGGCTTTCCTTGTGCTGGAATTATATATTGTTCATTATCTGTAGTAGTAGTCTCTGTAATAACATCAGGGCTAATTGTTTCAGTAGGTTTCACTTCAAATGAGCCGGTGGAAATAACTTCTCCTTCATCAACAAGGGTTGGGTTTGTTTTGGCTGAGGCACCTTTCTTTGAGCCACCGTGATTAAATTCTATAGGCGCTGATTGTTTTGAAACTGCGCACGCAGATAATATAAATGATAAAAGAATCAAAAGGCTTTGTTTTTTCATTTTGCCAAGGGATGTAATTACAGATTTGTTTTGCTAATTAAATAAACGTCATTATATATTAATATCTATTACTTTGTATATTAAAAAGGTGTTTAATGGAAAATTATGATTTAGCTATTGCAAGTGACCATGCTGGGGTCAAATTGAAGAGTAAAATTGTCAAAGATCTCGAGCAGAAGGGTTTAAAAATACTTGATCTAGGAACAAATAGTGAAGAGAGAGTAGATTATCCCGATTTTACTCATAAAATGGTAGAAGAATTTATTGAAGGGACAATTACTCAAGGTATTTTGATTTGTGGAACTGGTATTGGTATGTCTATAGCGGCAAATAGGAGTTCTGATATTCGAGCAGCTTTATGTACAAGTGAATTCATGGCAGAACGTGCCCGGTCGCACAATGATGCAAATATATTGGTATTGGGCAGCAAGCTAGTAGAAGACAATATTTCAATTAAAATGGTAGAAAAATTTCTAAATACTAAGTTTGAAGGGGGAAGACATTCTAGACGTTTAGCCAAGATTAGGTAATAATATTATATAATATTAATATATAAAATTTACAAATGAGACGATCTAACTATATTTTTATCGTTGTAATTATATTTATAATAAGCTCTATGTATTATGGCGTTATAAGCAATGGTTCCCAAGCTATAAGTAACCGGGATGGTAAAGTAGTTATGGTTATAGATTTAATTAGACATGGAGATAGAGCTCCTATTTTTTGGTCTTCTGAACTTATGGGTGATATATGGAATGAATCGGAAATTGGCAATTTAACTACAGAAGGGAGAAAAAACGCTAGGGATTATGGGGTCACTATCTCTAGTTTGTATCCAGAAATATTTTATGCCCCTGAAATCGAGGTTTATACAACAAACTTTACTAGAACAATGGATACTGCTAAGGAAGTTCTAGTAGGAATATTAGGGAAGTCTGATAAAACTATCCCAATCAAGGATATTAATGAAGACGCAAGTTTTAAATCTAGAGAAAATAAAAACACTAATGAGATAGTTAAATTTATTAGTAAAAAGACTGCGGAAAATTATCCACAAGAATTAAAAACGAGATATGAATCTGAATTAACATATATTAATAAATTATGTGGAACGGATTTTAGCGGCCGTGGGAGATTTATTCAAGTAGCAGATGCTATGCTGGTTTCTAAAAAGCAAAAAAATGTGAGGTTATGTAGTATACCAGATACTAAAATATCTGAGATTATACAGCTTGGTGAACAAATATATTCGGATAATTATAAAAATAATATTCAAAATTTTTTAGTAAGCAAAGACTTATTATTATCTATAATTGATACATTACTATTGAAAAAAACAAAGTCTATTACTACTAATTATAAGTTGATGGTGATGCATGATGGAAACATAACACCTATGATTAGGCTTCTAGCTGGAGAGCAAGCTATAGATGAAGGAAAATTTCCTGATTTTAATGCAAGCATAAGGTTTGAGCTTATAGAGGAAAATGATGATTTTTATGTTCAAGTAAAATATAACGGCACTCCTTTAGAATTAAGCCCCAAGAAATATACTTACTCTTGGTCAGAGTTTTTGAATATTATCCTTACTAAAGTTCTAGAATTATAGTTGCTCAATTTGGATTATTCAATTTCTTAGTTCTAGAATATGAAAGATATCCCCTGAGTTTTATAAGAAACGCGAGTAGCCATTTCGTAATGACGTAGAACGCGTATTTTATAGTGTTAATCGGTGAGTCTCTGGTTAAGATTTTTGGTGAAAATCAAAACGAAAGTATATCAAAGATGTTGGTAGATTGATTACCAATAGGAGCCTTTTTCATTTCTGTGCAGGCGAAAATCTTTTAGTTTGACAATAATTGAATTGAAGGGATGAAAGAGGTTGAGGTAGATTTGAGAGATAGTTACAGAGAGGGATTATACCGCATGCTATTACTAAAAAAGTATGATTATATTTTTTTAGTAGCGAGGGAGGGAGTCCGGGCGTTTAGCTAAGATTAGGTAACCAAAGTTCCGAATTAGACAAGGGTTAATTATGTAGGTCTTTCCTGTGCCTACATAATTAACCTGAACTGCTTAGGGTTATTGCGCAACATCTTCAAACCAAAGGCGTTCTACCTTTGTATCCCCAACATCATTTATATGTACAAACTGTCCTCCTCTGGACCTATCTTTAGGACCGAAATTTACCTGATTTTTTATAGAAACAGATGGCGCTACATGTAGTATGGACAATATTTCTGGTCTATAGCGCGTATCTCTGAGCCACCCAAAACCTTCGTATATAGTCTCTCCGTCAAAACTCTAAATTTTTGATATAATTTCAAGAATTTCAAAAATAAATCACCGCACATTCATTTTTT
>NZ_JARJFB010000119.1:0-5760 GCF_034554655.1 Candidatus Megaera venefica | reverse complement strand
TGGCCGAGCTAAGAATAGCAAAAAAGAAAGAAGAAGGGAAAGAAGAAGGGAAAGAGGACAATTCTGAAACAAGACTAGAGACGCTTGAAGAAGCTAAAGCTATTGATAATAGTACTACAGACATAAACTTAGCTGGAGATTTGATGGAAGGGGCGAGTTAAGTGTCGTATTAAGTATTAATTATAATTATAAACTAAAACTTGTTGAAAACTAATTTTTTTCACTTATACTAAAAAACAGAGTTAAATAATAAGTTATTTAAGGTGGGCTTACGGCCCGCCTTTTTTGTTAGATAAGTTGGAATGGAACAAAGAGTAACAAGTCTTATTGAGAGCACGGTCAATACACTAGGTTTTGATGTTGTGAAGGTGATTATTCACGGCACAAGCACTAAGATTGTTGAGATATTGATTGAGCGAATCGACGGTGAAAAGGTTCAAGTCAATGATTGCCAAGTGGTTAGTAAGAATATTTCTGCTATGCTTGATGTTGAAGATATTATTTCAGGTAAGTATTTTTTAGAAGTTTCATCGGCTGGTGTTGAAAGGCCGCTTGTGAAAATTACAGATTTTGATAAATTTGCCGGTAGAGAAATTAAAATTCGCCTAAAAGCAGCTTTTAATGGAAACCTTACATACAAAGGCCAGCTTTTGGGTGTTGAAGGTGAAAAGGTCAAGCTGAAGTCAAAAAATATAGAAATGTTTTTTGATTATAGCAACATTAAGAATGCAAAATTAGTTTTAACTGATGATATGTTTAGAGCGTTATTAAATAAAAAAGATTAGTTCATTTCGTTATAAATCGGACACTTGATTATTTGGCATAAGAAGAAATACTAGAAAACTTAAAAATAAAGTAAAGAGAGTTAGTTATGGATAATATTGGTAAAGCTGAAATTTTACAAATAGTAGATGCTGTATCAAGAGAAAGAGGGGTATCTAAGGCCAAATTAATTGAGGCGATGGAGCAAGCTGTTCAAATAGCTGGTCGTAAGAAATATGGTCTTGAGCAAAATATTAGCGCGCAGATAGATCAAAACACTGGAAAAATCAGTTTGTTTAGAGTTAGAACAGTGGTGGATAAAGTTGAAAATACTTTCCAAGAGATCTCTCTTGAGGACGCAAGATTAATTCGTCCAGAAGCAGAAAATGGTGAAGAAATACTAGAGCCGTTGCCACCAATTGATTTGGGTAGAGTCGCGGCTCAAACTGCTAAACAAGTAATTGTTCAGAAAGTTGGGGAAATAGAAAGAGAAAGTCAGTACGAAGATTATAAAGGTCGTAAGGGTGATATATTAAATGGAACTGTTAAAAGAGTAGAATTTGGTAATATTATTGTAGATGTGGGGCGTGCTGAAGCGTTGCTTAAAAAAACTCAGCAGATACGTGGAGAAATGTTCAAAGTAGGCGATAGAGTAAAAGCTTATGTTCAGGATGTAAAAAGAGAGCCAAAGGGGCCGCAAATTTTTCTATCGAGAACTGATGATGAGTTCCTAAGAAAGTTGTTTGAAATGGAAGTGCCAGAGGTATATGATAATATAATTGAGATTAAATCGATTGCTAGAGAGCCTGGTTCAAAGGCAAAAGTAGCTGTGTTTGCTACTGATGTTTCAGTTGACCCAGTTGGTTCTTGTGTTGGTGTGCGTGGTAGTAGGGTAAAAGCGATTACTAATGAGCTTAGCGGTGAGAAAATTGATGTTATTAGCTGGGATAAAAATGTGGCTCAGTTTGTCATTAACGCGATGACGCCAGCGACAATTAGTAAAATAGTTTTCGATGAAGATAAGGGGCGCGTTGAAGCAATTGTGCCTGATGATCAGTTAAGTTTGGCAATTGGCAGAAGAGGACAAAATGTTCGCCTGGCTTCCAAAATGACTGGCTGGACTATAGATGTGATGACAGAGGAGCAAGAGTCAAAACGTCGTGGAGAAGAGTTTGCAAATACAACCGAGTTATTTGTAAATAACCTTGGAGTAGATGAAGTAACGGCTCAGTTGTTGTCTGCCGAAGGTTATACGTCCTTAGAGCAGATTGCTTATGCTGATAATGCAGCCTTGACTTCGATTGAAGGTTTTAGTAATAAGGAATTAGTTGAAGAGCTACAGAACCGTGCTATAACTTATTTTGAGGAGAAGAACGAAGAAATTATTGAAGGTCTCGAGAAACTAGGAGTAGAACAAGAGCTTCTTGATACGCTAGACTTGCCACCTGAGTATATCTTAAAATTAGCAGAATTTGGTGTTAAGACTATCGAAGATTTAGGAGAAGTGACAGTTTCTGAGTTTAGACAAATTGTCCCTGCAAACATAGTGAGTAGTGAAGAAATTGAAACTTTGATTAGTTTTGCTAAAAAGCAATCAGAAGCAGATGAATAAAATAGTCGTTATTTAATTCGCAGTTTAACATTTGAAGCAGACGGAAAATAGGGTACATGACAGATAACAAAGAAGAGAAAAAAGAAAAAAAGCTTACATTTGGTACTAATAAGCTGAGTTTAAGTAGCAAGTCCATTTATCCTAAAATGGTTTCAAAAAATTTGAGTGCATCTTCTTCAGTTGTTGTTGAAGTCAAGCGTGGAAAAGCTACTGGAGGAGATCTCACTCTTAGTAGGGAATCAAATAATTTACAGTCTAATCAAGAAATGGCTAGTAGAAGGCTTGCGGCTTTGCAACGTTCTATAGACGAAGATGGGCAAGAAAGTGCTCCCTTGAGTACGCTAAGTAGGCTTGCAGAAATCAACCAAAGTTCAGATGTAAAAGAAACTCACGAGCAAGAAGCTTCGTTAAATACCTCTGATGAAGTTGTCGTGGATTTTAGAAAAGAGAGTGATAAATCTGCGGTTGCTCCTGTCAATGTTCGTCATGAAAAAGCCGAAGAAGAGGTGGTCGTTCCGGTAAAACCCAAGCTTTTAGAGACTAAAAAACTGAAGAAATCAGATATCTTCCATATGCTTGATCAGGACGCAGGTAATGCGCCTTTTAAAACAAGGTCTTTAGCTTCGATTCAAAGAGCAAGAGCAAAAGAAAGAAGAAAGCACGAGAGCAGTTTTGCAAAAGCTGACAAAGTTTACCGTGAAGTTATAGTTCCTGAGGTTATTACTGTTGCAGAGCTTGCTAATAGAATGACTGAAAGGGGAGCTGATGTTATTAGAGAGCTAATGAAGCTTGGAGTAATGGCAGCCAGTAATCAGTCAATTGACGCAGATACAGCAGAGTTGGTCGTTACTAGCTTTGGTCATACCGTTAAGCGTATTAAAGAGTCGGATGTTGAGAACATCTTAATTGACAGAGAGGACAGCCCAGAAGATTTAAAACCAAGAGCGCCTATAGTTACAGTTATGGGGCACGTAGATCATGGTAAAACTTCTTTGCTCGATGCTCTTAAATCAACTGATGTGGTAGCTGGTGAGGCTGGCGGAATTACTCAGCACATAGGTGCATATAGCGTAACTATGTCTGACGGTAGAATGATTACGTTTATTGACACTCCTGGTCACGAAGCATTTACTGAGATGCGGACACGCGGCGCACAAGCAACAGATATTGTAGTGTTGGTAGTAGCAGCTGATGATGGAATAAAGGCGCAAACAATTGAAGCGATAAGTCATGCAAAAGCTGCAAATGTACCTATTATTGTTGCAATAAACAAAATTGATAAACCAGATGCTGACGTTGAAAAAGTTAAGCAAGAGTTGTTGATCCATGACCTGGTTCCAGAAGATTTTGGTGGTGAGATAATAACTGTTGGGGTTTCAGCTAAACAAAGGTTGAATCTTGATAAATTGGAAGAAGCTATTCTTTTAGTTGCAGAGATGCAAGACTTGAAAGCAAACCCAGAAGGTGTTGCTTGCGGAGTTGTTATTGAGTCTAGAGTAGATATTGCTCGCGGCGTAATTGTGACAGTTATTGTCCAAAGAGGTACGTTAAAAAAGGGTGATATCATTATGGCTGGTACAACATCTGGTCGTATAAAAAGAATATGTAACGATAAAGGGCGGACAATTACAGAAGCTGGTCCATCACTTGCTATAGAAATTTTTGGTTTAAATGATGCTCCATCTGCTGGAGATGTATTTAATGTTGTTTCATCAGATAAGCAGGCAAGAGATATTATTGATTATAGAATCAGAAAAGAAAGAGAATCTAGGGTCACTGCTTCAAAAACAAGCTTGGAAGATCTATTCCTCAAAGCTTCTGGAGAGAGCAAGATTAAAGAATTACCGCTTATTATCAAAGGTGATGTTCATGGATCTATTGAAGCAATTATTAGTAATCTGAATAAAATTGAAAGTGACGAAGTAAAATTAAAAATTCTACATAGTGCAGTGGGTGGTATATCAGAATCTGATGTGGCTCTTGCTACAGCTTCAAGAGCAATAATTTTAGGTTTTAACGTCAGAGCTAATAATGCTGCTGCTCAAGATGCGGACAAAAATAAAGTGGATATAAGATATTATTCAATAATTTATAATCTGATTGATGATATAAGGGCCATAATGAGCGGTATGTTGTCGCCAATTATTCGTGAAGTTTATATTGGTTCGGTTGATATTCGTGAAGTATTTAATGTGTCGAAAGTAGGTAAAATTGCTGGTAGCTATGTAACAAAAGGTACGATTAAGCGTGGTGCTGGAGTCCGTTTACTTCGTGATGATATAGTTATTCATGAAGGAAAACTCAAGACTTTGAAACGTTTTAAAGAAGACGTGAAAGAGGTCAGAGAAGGGTATGAATGCGGTATTGCTTTTGAGAATTATGAAGATATTAAAGTCGGTGATTCAGTAGAGGTATTTGAGCTTGTCGAAGAACAACAAAAGCTTTAATTTAAAAACACGGGAAAAGGATCAGTCGCAAAGGCAGCTCAAGGTGTCTCATGCTGTGCATTCCAGTCTGATTGAATGTTTCAGAAAAGGTGGTAAGTTAGATCATCGTCTTGATAGCTGTCCTTTAAGCATAACCAAGGTGAATGTAAGTAGCGACCTTAGTATTGCTAATTGTTTTTTTGTACCATTTAATACGAAATTGACCGTTGATGACATACTATCAGCGCTAGAACTCTCGCGCTTTGCTATTCGTGACTATGTTACTCGTCAGGTAAATTTAAAATATTCTCCAGAAATTAGATTTTATTATGATCCCACTTTTGAAAACTTTGAAACCATAGAAAAGCTGCTTAAGAAATAATGGTAAATTTTCAAAAGGTAGAAAAATAATATCAAAAAGAACCCTAGATTTTGGAGTAATATTAATTTTTGTGGCAATATTTTTTCATCTATTGTTTCAAAATTTCTTATTTACCAGCAATTTTGAACTATACAGTATAAGATCAGGAGATGGGGCGTCATTTCATGCTCCATTACGAAAAGTGCATGACTATTTTGTTAATTTTAAATTAGATTCTTTATTTAAAAATTTATATTATTTTGGTTATAATTGGCTTTTTTGGTTTTCATTAGGATTAGTTACTCTGCCCCTTTATCTTATTGGTAATGAGCAACTGCTAATAATTGCCCCTTGTATAATAATGCAGCTATACATAATTGGGTGTTTTTTAGTTTTTTATAAAGTGATAGGTCTATTTTCTAAAGATAAATTATTAAATTATCTTATCCTTTTTATTGCTCTTTCTTTTCCTTCATCTGGATTCTTTTCCTTACATTTTTATTGTATAGCTGCCCCTGCATTTTTTATGCTATTATCTATTTACTTTATGATAAAATCAGGGACTAGCAACGAGAGAAAGAACCTTTTTTTAGCGGCTC
>NZ_JARJFB010000118.1:0-5763 GCF_034554655.1 Candidatus Megaera venefica | reverse complement strand
AGTTCATTGTACCATTATAAGCAATTTAGACATACTATTTATAGTAAATATTGTTATACAACGGCGCGGTAAACGCAAGCGACTTCTACTTACAACAAAAAACTTTTATCGTGTTTTAGATGTATTAATCAAATTTTATTTTCTTTGTAATATACATATAAAAATTTCAAGCTAATTAAATCCGGCCTATACTAACTAGCTTGAAATATATTGCTTAATAATACATAAGTTTAGATTATATGAAAAACACGAATACGACTCACAAAGTTATTTCAGAGGATCATCAGGACTGGAGGGCTTTTAATAATCAAGCCCACAATGGAGTACTATTCACTAATTTTGCTTATAAAGGCACTGACGAAAAGATGCAAGAAGCGGCAAAAATGATCCCGCCTGGTTACGAAATGTTTCTTATGAGCGATAGAACAACAGAAACTAGCTGTAAAAGCAGAATTAATGAAAGAAATGACGAGTCATTTTAGAAAAAATAATTTTACTAAAGCCCTTGATCTTACTGTCAGACTAAAGTATCTTACTAATTTAGTCGGGAATATCAAGCTTAAGATTAAACATGCAAATAATCGAAATTAGAGAACCTGGGGAATTTGAAGTTTCTGAGGACACAGTTGTTGGCATAGATTTTGGAACAACTAATTCTCTGATTGCTATATCCAAAGACTATAATAGCCAGATAATAAAGATGAGTGACGGTTCTGAGTTAGTGCCGTCGGTTATTTGCGTTATGGAGGAAAAAATTGGCGTCAATAATTACGATGCTAAAAAATACATTCGTTCTATTAAAAGACTATTAGCAAAATCATCTGAAGAAATCAAAAATACACCGAACTTAATGACTCTTGCAAGCGACCTTGATTTAAGCGCTGCTGTGCCAAGAGTAAAAATAGGTAAGAATTACTTAAGCTTACCAGAAGTAGCTTCTGAAATTTTTAAATATTTAAAGTCAGAGGCTGAGCTTAGTCTTGATTGTAAACTGAAAAAAGCCGTTGTCTCTGTCCCAGCATATTTTGATGATAACGCGCGAGGGCAGGTATTATTTGCTGCTAGATTAGCTGGTCTAGAAGTAATAAGATTAATTTCAGAACCAACTGCTGCAGCCTACGCTTATGGTCTTAATCAGCAACAGGAAGGAGCGTATTTAGTATATGATTTAGGTGGCGGGACGTTCGACGTATCGATACTAAACATGCGTACAGGAGTTTTGCAAGTTGTAGCGACCGGTGGTGATAATATGCTTGGGGGCGATGATATAGATATATTGTTGGCTCATTACATGGCCAGCCAAATGGACATAGAAATTAATAGCGAAATTATCTTTCTTGCAAAAAAAGCTAAGGAAGACTTGTCGAGCAGAGATTCGATTGAAATTATTTATGAGGATAATAAACTTGCCATTTCTCGTAATGAGTTTGAAGAACTTGTATTACCAGTCGTTGAAAAGACTGTTAAGGTTGCTAAAGACACCTTGTATGATGCAGATAATATTGATTTAGATGGTATTATCTTGGTTGGTGGATCAACAAGGATGCCTTTAATTTCAGATTTGTTGACAAAGTCATTTAAGACAGAAATTTATTCTGATCAAGACCCCGATAAGATTGTGGCCCTTGGAGCTGCTTTGCAGGCGGAAAACTTGTCGGCTAAGCCAAAATCTTTGTTAATTGATGTGCTTTCATTATCAGTCGGATTAGAAGTTTATGGCGGTATAGCTGAAAAAATCATATTGCGTAACACACCTATACCGTTTTCTATTACGCAAGAATTTACTACTCATAGTGATAATCAGACTGGTATGCAATTCCATATTGTGCAGGGTGAGCGAGAAATGGCAAAAGATTGTAGGTCTCTTGCTCGGTTTGAATTAAATGGAATCCCTCTTGCTAAAGCGGGTAAAGGTAGAGTAGAGGTTGTTTTTGCTATAGATGCTGATGGTATTTTGTCTGTTACAGCGCGAGAAGCTATTACTGGGAAAATTCATGCTATTGAAGTAAAGCCAAGTTATGGTATGAGTGAAGAAGAAGTATTTCATGCATTGAAAATTGCATATGAGAACGTGGCCAAAGATCATAAAGAAAGATTATTGGTTGAAGCAAAAGAACGGGCATATAGTCTGATTACAGGGCTTGAAAAAGCTATAGAGGAAACACCATGGCTGCTTACTGAGAATGAAAAAATTAAGATAGATAAGGCAATAAGTTCTTTACAAAAGGCAGTTATTTTAGATAATCAGGAAGATATTTTGATAAAAATAGATGGCTTAAATAGTTTGGCTACAGTTTTTATCCAGAAGCATTTGGACAAAGGTGTGGACATGCATTTAAAAGGAATGCATATAAATGAAATTAAATAATACTTAATAAATATTTGGTATTTTAGTATGGCAATGGAAAAAATAAAAGTAATTTTTATAGAAGCTGGCAAGGAAAAAGAAGTTGAGGCTTTAGTAGGTCTGTCAATACTTGAAGTAGCCCATCAAAATGAGATAGATCTGGAAGGTGCCTGCGAAGGGTCTCTAGCTTGCGCTACTTGTCATGTTGTGCTGGAAGAGAAAATATACAACAAACTAGGAGAACTAGAAGAAGCTGAGGAAGATATGCTTGACTTGGCTTTTGGGCTTACTCATACTTCGAGGCTAGGTTGTCAGATTATTTTGACAAAAGAACTTGATGGTATGCGTATTATTCTTCCATCGGCAACTAGAAATATTAATCTATAATAGCTTGAAGTGATTCGAAAAATTCTCTTATTATGCATTCTTGTTACCGTAGCCTTATGGGTTATAGGAGCTCACATTATAAAGGGAAAGATTGTTGATAAAGCTAGTCAATACAGTTCAGATAATATCAAATTTCAGTTTGAGGATGCAAAGCTTTTTGGATTTCCTTTTGATTGGAAGATACGTCTAGTTTCTCCAAAACTTACTATTGTAAACCAAAACGGTCTTAAAGAGATTTCTGCTGAAGAAATAGTATTGAGTTTTGGTTATAGCTGCACTTCGTTGCAGATTAATTTGGGACGTAAAATTGTTTACAACGAATCGCATAACAGTATTCTGCAAACTCATACTATTACATCACCTCTTGATATAAATTGCGATATTGCCTTTAATAATTCGTTGTTTTTTGTAGACACAAAGAATAATTGGAAGGAAGAGTTAAAATCATTTAATTCTGTAGCGCCACAATTGTTAGGTTTTTTAGGCGAAAAGGAAGTATTTACTCTTGGGTCAGTTAAGCTATCATCTATTCAAGAAAAGAAGGATAATAATATTTTGAGAATTAAAGTCTCTGGAGATTATTCTTCGGCCGTGAATTATATGAAAATAAATAAAGCCCATCTTTTAATTGATCTAAGCTATCATGAAATTCTTGAAAATCAAACTGAGAAAGTAGATTTTGAACGTAAATTTGACTTATCAAATTTTTATTTAAAATTTGATAATGCCGCACTTGATGTTAAGGGGGTACTTAGGTTAAGTAGAAGTAGTTTGCCTAACGGTAAAGTTGATGTTGCTATATATCAATATCATGAGGTCGTAGACACTTTAATTCCAGAGGATTTTATTTTTTCAAAATCTTTCTTGAAGAAGATAATAAGCAAGGCGACTGCTAGTGAGTTAAATAAAGACGATATTGGAAATGCTAATTTTAAAATTGTTTTTTCTGATAAAGGGGTAACTGTAGGGAAATTGAATTTAATGGAATTACAGGCGGAGTAATTTTTAACATAAATTGGAGAACTAGTATGCGTACAGTTAAAGACGTTTTTGCCGATAGAACTTGTTACAAATACACTGATAAAGCCGTTAGTTTGGAATTGCTCCAAGAAATATATGATACTATGAAGCTCGGGCCTACTTCAGCTAACTCATGTCCCCTGAGAATTATTTTTATTGAAAGCCAAGATCAGAAAGAAAAGTTATTAAAATGCCTTATGGAAGGCAATGTAGAGAAAACTAAATCTGCTCCTGTTGTAGCAATATTTGCCTACGATACAAAATTTTATACAAAGATGGATAAAACTCATCCTATATCACCAGTCATGAAAAACTATTTTGCTTCTTCTGAGGCGATTGCGCTCGATACAGCTAATAGAAATTCAACATTACAAGCTGCATATTTTATGATAGTTGCTCGTAGTTTGGGTTTAGATTGCGGGCCAATGTCTGGCCTCGATGCTGGGGCTATTGAGAAAGAATTTTTATCCGGGACTGGTTTTAAAGTTAATTTCGTTTGTAACCTAGGCTATAGAGATGGGGATAATCCGTTTCCAAGGTTACCAAGGCTAGATTTTGCAGAAGTGTGTAAAATAGTATAATGCGAATTAAACTATGATGAAAGTTAATAAATCTCAGGCGACGTCAATCCGAGCCGCCCTGAAATATTGGAATACAAACGGCCTGATTGATGACAAAATGGCGTCATCGCTTGAAAATGATATTTATGTTATACCTTTTGATTGGAAGAAGTTAGCAAAATATTCGTTTTGGGTTGCTTTGATTTGTATTGTTATTTCTATTAGCTCTGTTTTAGCTGATAACGTTTTATTGAAGTTGTTAGAATCTATTTTCAATGCCTCGTATCTAGTCAAATGTATTAGTCTTACAATCTTGTCTGGTCTAATCTATTGGGCTGGTTATCAAAGACGACAAAAGAAGCCAGAAAGAGTTTATAGTAATGAAGCAATCCTATTTTTAGGTGTAATGACTACGGCTATGGCTGTTTACCAACTAGGAAGGACGTTTGATTCCGGAAGTGGTCACTTTTCTATTTTAATACTTATATCTTTTGTAATTTATGGAGTTCTGGGAGTCTGCTTAAAATCAAATTTAATTTGGCTTTTTTCTTTAATCTCTCTTGGTAGTTGGATGGGAGCTGAGACTGGCTATATATCTGGATGGGGAGCCTATTATTTAGGTATGAATTACCCTCTACGCTTTGTTCTTTTTGGCAGTATTTTAATTAGCTTAGCTCTAACCTTTGAAAACCACAAAAAATTTGGCTATTTTTTTCGTTCAACCCTTGCAGTAGGGTTGCTATACTTATTTATTTCAACTTGGATAATGTCTATATTTGGAAATTATGGAGATATAGGCTTGTGGTACGAAGTAAAGCAAATTGAGTTATTTCATTGGTCGCTTTTATTTGGTCTTGTATCTGGTGGAGCTATTTACCATGGTTTAAAATATGATAATGGGATGACTAAAGGTTTCGGTATTACCTTTTTATTTATTAATCTGTATACCAGGTTCTTTGAGTTCTTTTGGGATGCCACCCATAAAGCAATATTTTTTGGGATACTCGCAATAAGTTTTTGGTTACTTGGAAGTAAAGCTGAAAAAATTTGGCATCTTGGTGAAAAAAAGACTGTGTTATAGGTAACCTGAGTTATGGATAATGGTATAGAGTTGTATGATTTTATACTGGGACCCGCTACCACCGTCATCCTGAGTTTACTTCAGGATCTCATGATAGGAGAAGATACTGGGCCGAAGAGACATGCGAAACCTATTTAGCTCAGCATGACGGTAGATAAGAAGATACCGGATCAAGTCTTTGGAGAACTGTATTTCTTGCGGGGCGTGATTTAATGCTTAGTAAAATGCTTGGCCGAATGCGTGCAAAGTTTATCGTCTCTCCGTCAAAACTCTAAATTTTTGATATAATTTCAAGAATTTCAAAAATAAATCACCGCACATTCATTTTTTGAGCTATTTTTTTGCCAAGAAGGTAAAATTTTGGTGTT
>NZ_JARJFB010000117.1:0-5865 GCF_034554655.1 Candidatus Megaera venefica | reverse complement strand
AAAAAATGAATGTGCGGTGATTTATTTTTGAAATTCTTGAAATTATATCAAAAATTTAGAGTTTTGACGGAGAGACTATCTTATCCATAGTTGGGGTTAAGTGATTAAGTTCCGAATTAATTATGGATACTATTAATTCGGTTATAAAGATTCTAATTTTTCCATCTATTATGAAACCAAAACCATTGCTCAGGCTTCTCTCTAATCCACTGCTCAAGAATTTTGTTTATTTCTAGCATGATATTATAACAACTTTTTTCAATATCTTTGTCTATCAAAGGTTTCAGTGGATCATGGAGTATTAGCTCAAAATAGCTACTTTTCCCGATGCGTACTATTTGCAGTGGAACAATCGGATATTTATACTGTAGACTTATCTTTGCTAGAGCTGGGGCGGTCATTGCTGGAAATCCAAAAAATGGTACTTCGATTCCATTATTCATTTTTTGATCAACCAACATTGCAAGGGATGCACCAGATTTTATAGCCTTGATAATAGACTTCGCACCAGATGGTCCTTTGGCAATCATTGTGATGTGTTGATCATTTTCGCGTTCTTTAAGAATCTCTCTGTCTACATAGGGGTTATTTGCTTTTCTGTAAGCGATACCAAATTTTGGATAAATATCATTTATTTTCCGAATAACAAAATCCCAGTTAGCTTGATGACCTAAAAATAATATAAATGGTTGATTTGCCTTTTTGAAGGCTTCAACTTTTTCAAGACCTATAACTTTGACTCTTTTATCAAGTTCCAATGAATCTAAAACATTAATAAATGGAAATTCACCAATATATCTGCCGTAATTATCCCAGAGGTCGTTTATGACTTTTTCGATATCTGTCTCATTGCCGTATACTCTTTTTAGATTTTTACGAGCAGTTTTAGTTACCCGAAGATAGGGGCCAATTTTTTTTGCAATAAAGCTGCATAAAGATGCGGAAGTATCCACAGACAAAAGTCTTAAAGTTCTTGTTAAGAGTATAAACAGTAGATACTCAAGTATATGTTTTAATTTTTTCATAAATTAATTGGAATAACTCTTCTTCCTTATCAAAAGTTAAAGTAACTTCAGCACATAGCATCTTAGTATGATCTGAAATTTTTACGTAATCTTTTTTTGTTGTTAATAAGAAGAGAGTTTGTTTATCTGCTTCCTTAACTAGTGCAGTGATTTCGTCTCTATTGTAATTATGGTGATCTGGAAAGGCTTTGGTTGCTAGTACATTAATGCCATTTTCGTTTAGTAATCTAAAAAACCGGTCTGGATCCCCAATTGCAGTAAAGGCGTAATAATTTTTACTGGTATCTATATTTCCGACTAGTTGAATTTTTGATTTAAAGAAAGGTTTGTTGTTTGAAGTGATTGTCTGGATTAAAGAGAAATTTGGGCACAATTCATTACCAATCATGATAACAATATCTGACCTATTAATTGCAGATTGTACACTTTCCCTCAAGGGGCCAGCAGGAAAAATCCTGCCGTTACCAATATTTCTAATCGTATCTATAACAACTATAGTTAAGTCTTTGAAAAAACCTGGGTTTTGCATCCCATCATCGAAAATCACAACATCTGGCTTTAGGTCGTTAATTATAGGCAATGCATATTTTATAGATTTGGCAGCTAGGACTTGTCCATATTCGCTTAGCATTTTTGATTCATCGCCAACATCAGATGGTAGGTCGAGTGGTTCGACCAGTTTAGCTCCACGTAAATTTGAATTATAACCTTTTGTAACTATAAGGAAATTGCAGTTTTTTTTACGCAAGTTTTTTGCAAGCCAAGCCACTAGTTGAGTTTTGCCTGTTCCCCCAACACTTATATTACCTATACAAATAACAAAGCACGGGAGTTTTACTGGTTTGACTAGTAGTTTTCGCAAACTTCCAAGAAGTTGATATATCCATGAAAAAGCTATGAGTAACCAAGATACGATATTTTTTTTAGACCAAAAAGATGGATATGTAAGTTTAATCACTGCAAAAACCTACCTATCTCTCTTAAATAGTTGTTAAGTGTTTCCCTGCGATCGCTGACAAACTCAAGAGCATTTCTCCTGTATTTATCTGCCTCTATCACGTTGTTTTCGTTAAGGAAAAATTTTACTTTCAAGGCTAATTCTTCTGCATTATGTATCTGAATTGCTGACTGTTTCTCGATCATTTCCTCAGCAATATTTTGGAAATTACTCATATCCGGCCCTAGTAAAATAATGTTATCGAAATATGCTGGTTCAACTAGGTTATGTCCACCTCGTTTAAACGATCCACCTACAAAAACAATAAAAGCTAGGCTATAAAATAATCCCAATTCACCAAAACTATCAACTATAAACAAATCATCATCTAGTAATGGTAGATGCCTACTTGACCTAATTGAAAATTTAAGCCCGAGTTTATGACACTGGGAAGCAAGCTCATCTCTCCTTTCTGGATGCCTGAGAACTATAATTGGAAAATAGTTAATCTTAGCTTGTTTAAAGTTGGTAATTATTTGCAAGGTAACATCTTCATCTTCCTTATGTGTGCTTGCAGCAACAAAGATTTTTTTATCACCAAATAAGTTTTTTAAAGATAAAAGGGTTTGTTTATTAACATCTAGCTCTTTGTTTGCAAATTTTAAATTCCCAAGATTTATTGGATTACTACAGCCTAACTGTTGATATTTGTATAAATCTGTTTTGCTTTGTACGATAACTTTCTTAAAGCTATCTATAATCAATTTAAAAAGCCATTTTTTACTTTGCCACCTTTTATAAGATTTATCAGAAAGTCTTGCATTAACAAGCATTAAATTACACTTGTTAGATGCTTCGGTAATAAGGCACGGCCAAAGCTCAGATTCGATAAAAATTCCAAGATCTGGTTTCCAGTGATTAAGAAATTTTCGAACCACAAGGAAATTATCTATAGGAGTAAATTGATGTGTAGCATTTTGAGGGAGAGATTTTTCAAGAATTTGTGCAGACGAGAGAGTTCCTGTAGTCACTAGAAAGTTATATTTAGGATATGAAACAGATAAAGCTCTAATTAAAGTTATTGCAACCATCGACTCGCCAACACTAGCAGCATGTATCCACAAGAGTTTTCCTGGAACTCTTTGAGCGCAAGTAAATCCTAATCTTTGTTTAAATGAGATCCAATTATCTTTTGCTTTTATTATTCTTATAAAAATCAATACCATATATAAAGGTAGAAGCAAAATATTGATTACGTTATAAATGTAAATTAATAGCATATCTGAGAGTGTTCCATAATTAAGTGATACAAAAAAAACTACTTTATTGTGTTTATTTTACTTCAGGATGACGGCTCTTTTACAAGAGTTTTTCAGCTTTATAAGATAAATTTAAGAGTTCATTCTCTAATAAATTATCATCAATGTTTGCATTTCCAGATAATATAATAGAACTTCCAATAGTCACAACAATTTTTCCAAAAGGTTTTGGTATCATCATCTTATCCCAACTATTTAAGGTAAAATATTTTGTTGCCATGCATGAAATAGGAATTAAAGGTTTATTGTATTTATAAGCTATTTTTGTTATGGAACTATTTATTTTATGCACAGGACCTCTTGGTCCATCAGGAGTGATTACTATTTTATTACCTAATTCAAGTGAATTGATAATTGATCGAACTGCTTTAGTAGGATTTCTGTTAGTAGATCCTTCAATAACGCCATAATTCATTGCTTTAATCACGTCTGTGATTATTTTTCCATCAGTATGCGAAGAAACAAGGGCAAAAACGTTGTCGTATTTTTTAAGAATATGCATGCTGAACGCTATACGATTATGCCAAAAAGCAAATAGTAATCCATCTAAGGTGTTTAATTGTTTTTTTAGAATAGTATCTGTCCATACCAATTCCCATTTTGAAGTTAAATATACAAATTTTAAGTAAATATAAATTATCCGAACAATAAGCCAATGGATAAAGCGGCTTTGTTTTAGGAATTGTTTGAGATATTTTTTTAACATTAAATTCAAACTCAAATCATTTCAGCTGAGATATTGCTTGGGCCATCCTATTACAGGCATCTGTGAGAAGCTCGGAAGAAGTGGCATACGATATTCTGAAATACCCCTCTAATCCAAATGCTATACCAGGTACTATGGCAACATTAGCTGATTCAAGTAGATAAGTTGCAAGATCAGAGCTTGAGTTAATTTGTTTTCCATTAGGAGCTTGTTTACCAAATAAGTCTGAACATTTCGGGAAAAGATAGAAAGCACCCTCAGATTTATAACAGCTCAAGCCATTAATTTTATTAAGCAGGGATAATACAAGATCTCGTTTTTTTTGAAAATTTTCTGTATTAGTCTTTATATAACCCTGTGGTCCAGAAAGAGCCTCAAGGGCTGCTATTTGACTTATTGATGATGGATTTGAGGTGCTTTGCGACTGAATAACATCCATAGCTTTAATAATAGTTTTATTTCCAGCACCATAACCTATTCTCCAACCTGTCATTGAGTATGCTTTAGATACTCCATTGACGATAAATATCCGATCTTTTATGTCGGGTGCTACGGTAGCAAGGGTAGTGAATTTAAAATTGTCAAAAGTAATATGTTCATAAATATCGTCAGACATAACGTGTAGATGTGGGTATTTTCTAACCAAATCTGCAATCTTCTCTAGCTCATGAGCAGTATATGCTGCACCACTTGGGTTGCTTGGCGAATTTAATATTAACCATTTAGATTTTTTGGTTATAGCCTTTTCTATATCTTCTGTGAGTGCTTTAAACCCAGTCTCCATATCAGAAGACACAAAAATAGGAGTGCCGCCAGCAAGTAATACCATATCAGGGTAGGATACCCAGTAAGGAGCAGGGATAATTACTTCATCTCCTTCATCAAGTGTAGCCATAAACAAATTATAAATAACCTGCTTACCTCCTGTACTAACAATTACCTCATCAGTTTGGTAATCTAATCCGTTTTCTCGTTTAAATTTTTCACAAACCGCCTTTCTTAGTTCAGGCGTCCCAGAAACCATGGTATATTTTGTAAGACCGTTCTTAATACCTTCAATAGCTGCAAGTTTTATATTGTCTGGAGTATCAAAATCAGGTTCTCCTGCTGCAAGCGAAATAATATTGATACCTTGCATAGCCAGTTCTTTTGCTTTTGCAGCAACTGCTAAAGTTGGTGATGGTTTAACAGTTTGGAGTCTTTTTGCTATTAGTGACATAATTTTGTGTCTCGTATAATCATAATATGTTTGAACTAAGAAGGATTATATGAGAACATTCTTCCTAAATCAAATCAACATATTCAGGTTTATGGGTAATAATATATTTTCAGGGATAAAAAATACCACAAAATCTTTCCTGCTCGCTATTCTTGGACTACCAACTTTTATTAAAAATCAAATTCAGTGGCTGAAAAATGAATTTGTTACTCTAAGAGAAAAGCTGAAAAATGTCTCAGCTAGCAATATGAAACTAGGTATTTTTCATCTTAGAAGTGGTAACTACAGAGATGCGATTTTTAGGTTCAAGTTGGTTGAGAAATATCTAGATCCAAATAATAAATCTGCTTGTTATTGGCTCGGTTGGGTTTATTTCTTAAAGCAAGATTATAAAAATTCCATAATTAACCTTATCAAGTCAGGCGATGAAGATGATGTGAACTTATTACAGTTTGTAAAATCAATAGATACTGTACAATATGTACCAGTGCAAATTTATGCATTATATAGGGATATTAAAGCAAGCAATTTTATTGATAAAATTGCAAGTGATATTTACGATATTCCAAAAACACTTGTCCTAGAGTTAAACGAAGAAATAACCTCATTGACAGAAGAGAAATATATTTTAGAGCTTAGAAGAAACGCTTGAGAATTAG
>NZ_JARJFB010000116.1:0-5905 GCF_034554655.1 Candidatus Megaera venefica | reverse complement strand
GCGTTATATCTATAGTCGATAGCAGTATCTAGGTACAAAACTTGAAACTTCTTCTTTACCATATCAATAAAAGGTAAAAATGATTCTCTCTGCATGCCGTCTTTATATAGATTATCTGGAATAGTATTGGTTGTTAAAAAAATAAACACTTCGTTTTTCAGTAAATATCGAAATAACCTCATTATAATCATTGCATCTGTAATATCTTTTATTTCAAACTCATCCATACAAACTACACGAGCCTTAGTTGAGATATCTGAAGCTAATTCCTGGATAACTTTATTAGCAGATTTACCCTGAAGTAGATGAAGTTTTTTATGCGTGATTTGCATAAAATTTTGGAAATGAATAATTTCTTTAGGAACTTTTACCGCATCATAAAACATCTTCATTAGCATAGTTTTACCCCTTCCAACACCGCCATGAAGATATATGCTTTTTGGATGCTTTGACTTAAAAAACAAGCGCTTAACCTTGGTCAAGGACGTTATTGGCTCAATAGAAGCCCCTGCTTGTTGCAATATGACCAAAAGCTCTTTTTGCCTACTATCAAGGATTGCTTCGGACACAGTCATACAAATCCTTTACTTAGAATCGTATGAAATTAATTTTGGTTCCTTTATTTCTATTACCTTTTCTTTAATACCTAAATATCCTGCTAGCGCCAAAAACACACCCGGATACTTTGCTGGCTGAGCTATACCAGCAAGTGTACCATAAATAGCCTCCGCAGAACTTCTAGAACTATCAGCAAACATTCTAGCTATTTCAAAAGAAGGTTTGGCTGAAAATGCCGCTCTAAGTACTTTTAGTATAGATGCAGTGTTATTGGTGTTTGTAAGTAATTCCATAAGTAGATTTAATGCTTCTATGTAGTCAGGTCTGTATTCAAGAGCTAACTCAAGGTATTTTTTGGCTTCATCCTCTGAGCCTATTTGAAGGTAGTGCTTTGAAGCGGCATAATAATACGAAGCTATCTCTTCAGAATTTACTTCAAACAGAGGCATGTATGTTCTCTGTAATTTTGATACAATAAATACCATTTTGGGCCAAGATCCAAGGTTGGCATATATTCTAATTAAAATTAACATTAACTCTGGATCGGTATCATCTTCGTTAAAAGCCTTAAGCGCAAATTCTTCAGCCTGTATATGGTGCGTATTATTATAAAAAATTTCTGCAAGTTTTTTTGACGCATAAACACTAAAGTTCTTTTTATCAATTAGGTTGCGATAATATTGAATTTTTTTATCAAAACTATCTTCTCCTTCCGCAAGAACTAAATTTACAAAATCCTTATTTTCTTCGTCGAGCTCAGACAATATGTTACTTGTTATTTTAAGTGATTTTTTCTTATTACCCATTAACAATTCTGCTAAAACATTTAGTAGTCTGTTGTTTATTTTTAGTAATTTTCTTCTGTACCATCTTTTCTTCAAAATAGTAGGCAAATCAAATATTAAAAAGATTAATTTTAGAGCAACCATAAGAAGCAATTGAATTAAAACAAATACACTCAGAAACAAAAATAAAGTTGTTTCAACCTGATAATCAAATACAAATAATTTAATCTCCGAATCGTACTCGCCAATAGTACTAAATCCAATATAAAGAAGGAAAAAGACTGTACATAAAATCAAAAATCTAATCATTTCACAACACTCAAGTTAAATATTAAAAGCATCTTCACACTCACAATTTCATAAGTTATACTTGAAATTCAAGCTGACTACCCATAGTTGTCCTGCTGAACTCGTTTCAGCAGCTCAGGAGATACCGGGTCAAGTCCGGTATGACTGGTTTAGGCCGTCATTTTATAAAACTCCCTTGCAGTTCAGGTGAGTATATATAATTAATCAGCACAGGTAAGTTTTCATTGATTCCGTCTTTCAGCTGCTTCTGCTCTTCTTTAGTTTTAGAAATTTTTGTTACTTTTATGAACTTACTCATTAGCTTAGAACTAAAAATCTCAACGAATTTATCAGTACATTCACATTCAGGGTTTGATAACATTTTGTTATAATCATCCAGTAAAAGCAGTGTATTTTTTATCATATTAGGATGAGTAATTGAATTAAAAAACCTTAGCTCATTATAGAATAGTTGGTCTTGCCTAAATTTAGTCATTAGCCTTTCGGCGTTAGCTAAAAATAATCTATAATTATTTAATCCGCTTATCAATCGGATTTGTTTCTCTGAGGAATCTATATTTTTCTCAGCAAGTTCATCTTTTTCTACCTCTATCTCATAAGGATGCCTGGCTTCTGGCTCCATATTTTCAGCGCCCCCAAGGTCACCATTCTCTCTATCTAATTCATTTTCATCTGGTGAAAAACTAAGCAAAGGCACCTCTGGTCCCGGGAAATAACTCTCCTCGGGAGCAGTTTTATCAAGGCTACTATCCTCAACCAATATTTGTTCTGCGGGGGAAGATTTTTCTTTAAAAAAACTATCAAATAATTGTGGGTTATATTTTACCAAAACTACAATTACAGCTATAACGAGCCCTAGAATTAAGGCAAAAATTCTAAGGGAATTACTATTTGCTCTTTTTGTATTTTTATTTTCTGCTGGTTTTATCTTTCCGTTCATGTTCTTCTATATATTTCAACATTGATTGGCTATCATGGCATACTACCACATTTTTAAACACTTGCCTAAATACCTTTCCAACCTTTGAGCTTATAGCAACAATGGCAGTATTTTCTAGATAATTCACCAAATTATTTTCTACTAATAATTTCAGTAGGGTTTTTGCGCAATTTTCAGAGTATAAAACTATATAATCTATACCTTCTTTATACCTTATAACTTCTTTTTCCGAAAGAGACTCAAGATATTCTGTTTTATATAGTATCTTTCTTGTTATTTCAGATGGCATATTCACAGTGATATGATCTCCTGATAGATACAACGTTGTTTTGTGTAATTTTTCTGGAAGTTGCTTTTTTAAATTTTCTGCACTTGAGGCATAATGCTCAACTTTGTAACCTTTGTTTTTCAAGCTATTTGCTGATTTCTCTCCAACTACCCAAACTGACATATCAGACCTTGGGGCATTGGGAATATTATTTGCAGCAAAATTACTAGTAATTATTAAATTAGAAAATTTATTAATATACTCTGCTTCTACTGGAAACAACTTATATTTAATAAGGTTACAATCTAAAAAATCAAAATCTTGGCTTATAAATTTTTCCTTCAGTTCATTGTTTGCTGATTTTGATCTAGTTAATAAAACTGATTTTTTCATTGGCGAATACTGTTGTTAGCGATATTTGTCATACCGGAATTGATCCGGCATGATGCGTAGCACTGCCTGAACCTCTTCCCTCAAGGAACAAATACAAGTTTCCACCAAGTTTAGGACTGTATATTGATATTGCTGTATCAATTTATTTTTTCTTAGCATAAGGATTATCAGATTTTTCAAAATAAAATCTCATTGGAACTCCAGGCATTTCGAAATCATCCCGTAAAGAATTTGCTAAATATCGCTTGTAAGCATCTGTTATACTATCTGGATCACTAGCAAATAACTTAAATGTCGGCGGTCGTGATTTGATCTGGGTTATATATTTGATTCTTACCCTACGTCCTAGCTTTTTATGAAGAGGAAGTGGATGACGATCTAATACAAATCCTAACCAATCATTTAGCTTGGATGTTGATATTTTTTTATTCCATAGTTTATATATATCAATACATTTGTCTAGGACCCCTTCTGTTGTGGTGCTATCAATAGCAGAAAGATATACAACCGGAATACCTTTTACTTGCGGTAAATGAGTTCCTAATTTATATTCGAATTCTTCTTTATATTCTTTCTTCTTACGAATCAAGTCCCATTTATTAACGGCAATGACCAAACTTCGGCCTTGATCGATAACATAATTTGCAATCGTAAGATCTTGTTGTTCGAGAGCAATTGTGGCATCTAACATCAAAATTACGGTATTTGCAAATTTAATACTGCCTATCGCGTCTCCAGTAGATAGTTTCTCTAGGCTATGAGTGACATTAGACCTTTTTCTAAGACCAGCTGTATCAATTAACTTAATACGATTTCCTTTATATTCCCAAGAAATTTCAACCGACTCTCTTGTAATGCCAGCTTCAGGCCCAGTCAGCATCCTATCTTCTCCAATAATCGCATTTACAAAGGTGGACTTACCAGAATTTGGCCTTCCAGCAATTACTATTTGTAAGCAATCCCCTCTAATCGGGTCTGATATCACTTCCCCTTCTTCTGTATCAATTTTTTCTGCAATTGCATCATAAAGATCAGCTAGCCCTTGACCATGTTCAGCTGAAATTGGGACAGGGTCACCAAAACCTAATTTATAATACTCTTGGTCATGGTTAAATCTTTTTTCTGATTTATTAGCTATAACTATATGATTCTTAGCGTATTTTCTAATAAACTCAGCAAAGAATTTATCTGCTGGCGTAATACCAGTCTGATTGTCAACAACTAAGCAAACTAGGTCAGCTTCTGCAATTGAAATCATAGTTTGTTGCATCATGCGATGCTCAAGCTTCCCCTCCTCTGATTCCTCTAGTCCAGGGGTATCAACAACAGTAAACTCCATAGGGCCAATTTTTGCGTCGGAGTATTTCCTATCTCTTGTTACACCAGGCCTATCATGTACTATAGCCTTTTTACCAACGCTCAATCTATTAAATAAAGTCGATTTTCCCACGTTTGGACGACCAACTAGAGCGACAATTTTCTTTTTCATTACAATATTAATACCCATTATTATCCGCTTATTATTAACACGGATTAGATAATATATAAAGATAATATAAAGATAATATTTGTCCAAGGTACATGAACTCTACTATTTCTAATCTTTATACCTAAGATATAATCTTCTTTATAGTAAGATTTATTTGATTATACTGAGGAATAAATTACTTTTATTGGTTATGACGAGACATCTTTTTATATTAATATATTTATTTTATATGATATCACAGGCAAACGCAGAATCACGTTTTGTTGAACTAGGTGATTCCAAATCTACTAACTGCTGGGTTTACCTTTGCGGATTAGCAGAATCTTTTGATTCACCAGATGAACGAAAGCATAGACAGATATTGAATGATATAGGACGCGAGCTGAATATACGCTTTATAGCCCTTATACCGCGCAATCGTTGCCCAAAATTTGACAATAAAATTTGTTGGCCACATAAGGACCCAGAGCAAGCATCAGAAACTTACCAATCAATAATATCAGATCTAGCAGGAATAAGAGTAAATGGCTGGATTGGTTTTTCTAACGGCGGTTATTTTTTACATGAAATTTCACAACAAAATGTTATAACAAATCCGGTTGTAACGATTGGATCACCAGGAAGCTTAACATCAACCGATCAAATTTATGTTATGATAGGTAGAGGTGATACATACGCTTACGAGAAATCTAAAGATTTAAATTATAAAATTATTGAGTCCCTCCGTCAAAACTCTCCCCGCCTGAATTAACAAGGGGTTTCATGTCATAAACAGCTTACAAAATCCATAAGAAAATGGTATAATTACCGCATAAAGCTTACGGATTTTAAAATTATGCCTATAGAAAATATTACTTTTCTCCAAAAACAAGAAAGGTTATTTGAAGAGAAATTATCTACAAAACTAAATCCTAAAAACAAGTTATATAAACTAAGGGATTTAGTAAATTGGTCTGAACTTGAAGCCAGAGCATTGCCTAACATTGAAATCAAGCAATTTGGTAGAAATAAGAAAGATCATAGAGTAATGCTAGCACTATCAATGCTTCAAGCTATGTACAACGGTTCTGATTCGTTTACGGAGGAAGAGCTAAAGGAAAATATTTATTGGCAATATTTTTGTGGTTATGAATATTTGCAGCAAGATCTTGATGTGTCTGAAG
>NZ_JARJFB010000115.1:0-5944 GCF_034554655.1 Candidatus Megaera venefica | reverse complement strand
CTTCAGACACATCAAGATCTTGCTGCAAATATTCATAACCACAAAAATATTGCCAATAAATATTTTCCTTTAGCTCTTCCTCCGTAAACGAATCAGAACCGTTGTACATAGCTTGAAGCATTGATAGTGCTAGCATTACTCTATGATCTTTCTTATTTCTACCAAATTGCTTGATTTCAATGTTAGGCAATGCTCTGGCTTCAAGTTCAGACCAATTTACTAAATCCCTTAGTTTATATAACTTGTTTTTAGGATTTAGTTTTGTAGATAATTTCTCTTCAAATAACCTTTCTTGTTTTTGGAGAAAAGTAATATTTTCTATAGGCATAATTTTAAAATCCGTAAGCTTTATGCGGTAATTATACCATTTTCTTATGGATTTTGTAAGCTGTTTATGACATGAAACCCCTTGTTAATTCAGGCGGGGAGAGTTTTGACGGAGGGACAAAATAACAACGAGATAGGTGAAATGTCGGTGATTATATATTTAGAGAGAACATAGCTTACAGCTCCCATGAAAGGGGGAATTAAAGCTAAGCAATAATACCACCACTTTGTTGTATGATTCATAAAAAAACGCCTACTATGTCTTACTGAAAGAATCGGTGCAGTACATTCATTATAAATCAATTTTAAAATAACCCACTATAGAGATTATATAGTGGGTCAGTTTAAATTTGCAGTTAGGTGTTATTTCTTCCTAATAACTTGTTTTTCTTGAATTCTTGCAGCTCTACCGCTTAGGTATCTTAGATAGTGAAGTTTAGCGCGGCGTACAACGCCTCTTTTTACAACTTCAATTTTTGCAACAATTGGGGAATAGGTCATAAATCTTCTTTCTACACCTTCACCATGGCTTACTTTGCGTACTACAAAAGAAGAGGTAACTCCTCTATTTCTTTTAGCTATAACAACGCCCTCGTATCCTTGAAGTCTAACAGTTGTGCCGTCTATAACGCGAACGCTAATTTTTACTGTATCTCCAGCACTAGATTCTTGAACTTGTCGGCTATTAAGTTATCATCTTGTTCCAGCTTTTAATTGTTTTTATTCATCTATAAGTTAATATTGTACTTACCTTGAATAAGGTAAACATAAATTTAGTCGATTTTTCATGAATATATTTGAGCAAAATATTATTAATATTTATGGAGATAAAGGCAGAAATTGGCTTAAAAATTTGCCCGGGATAGTTAATAGCTTAGCAGCACAATATGGTATATCAAATCTATCACCTGTTACCAATCTAACCTATAATTATGTGTTGGAAGGCTTTCAAGGCACTCAGCCAATTATTTTGAAATGTGGTTTAGATAGCTTGGGGATAAAGAGAGAAGCAGCCGCTCTAAAAGAGTTCTCGGGTGCAGGTAGCGTTAATCTTCTTGCAGAAGGAGAAAAGATGTTATTGCTAGAGCGTATTATTCCTGGAGAATCGCTAAAAAGTTACTGGCCAGATAAAGATAATGAAGCACTAAAAATAGTTATAGACATTATGTATAAGCTATATAACATCCCCTTACCCAAACCTCATATTTTTCCTACTATAATAGATTGGCTTACTGCTTTAGATCGCGATATAAACATACCTAGAAGATACCTTGAAAAAGCACGTTTATTAAAGAATAGTCTCTTAAATACATGTTCCGCGTTTAAACTTTTACATGGAGATTTGCATCATGGTAATATTTTAAATAACAAGGATGAGTGGTTAGTAATTGACCCAAAAGGTGTAATAGGTGAACCTGCTTACGAACTAGCTTATTTCATCCGCAATCCTATTCCTGAATTGCTCCATAATGAATCTGCAACACATATAATAAATTGGCGTGCTGTTAATTCTGCCAAATTTTTTGATATTACCCCGCAAAGAATTCTTAATTGGTCTTTTGTACAAAGCGTACTTTCATGGATATGGGCTTTAGAAGACGGCAGCAATGATGTGACTTATTTTCACCGTTTAACCGAAATTATGGATCCTTTAGTGGTTTTGTAAAACGAAAGCCTGTTATCCTAAACGCAGATATCAAGAGCTTCCTTCCGCTTCAATCAAAGCTCGGGATAACTTGTCACGCTGCATAAGCGCTTCTTGCCATGAAAATAGACCTACTCAACAAGAATTAACATCGTTTTTATATCAAACCTCAACACCCTTTTAATTATATTGGCCTATTTAATCTAACCCCGCCGATAAAGGGCCTAAAATATTTAAGGAGACATAATTCTAATATTCACTTAGAATATATTCGAATAGATAACCAAGGGCATTTATGGAATTAGGCTTAATATTTACCTTATTTGTAATTTTTCTAGCTTTTATCTTTGAGTTTACTAATGGCTTTCATGATGCTGCTAATTCAATTGCAACTATAGTAGCTACCAAGGTTTTAAGCCCACTGCAGGCTGTCATATGGGCTGCTTTTTTTAATTGCGCCGCGTTTTTCTTTTTTAAATTATCAGTCGCTACCACAATAGGCACTGGCCTAGTTAACCCTGAAATAGTTAGCCCTTATCTTATTTTCGCGTCTCTGATCAGCGCAATCAGTTGGAACCTACTTACTTGGTATTATGGTCTTCCTTCTAGCTCTTCTCATGCTTTAATTGGCGGTATTATCGGCGCCTCGATTTACAAAGGTGGCATTTACTCTCTACAATTCTCAGGCCTAACTAAAATTATGGCAGGAATATTACTATCTCCTTTACTAGGAATATTAATAGGCTTGTGTCTAGCTACTCTTATTACTAAGATTTTTAGCAATCCTAATGATAAATGGTTTAAGATCTTACAGCTAGTTTCATCCGCTATGTTAAGCCTATCTCACGGTGGTAACGATGCTCAAAAAACAATGGGCATTATCAGCTTGCTCTTAATATCAAGCTTCTATCAAGGCCAAGAGTTTCATATTCCTTCATGGGTAGTGCTATCTTGCTATGCTGTTATGGGTTTTGGCACTCTTGCTGGCGGCTGGCGAATAGTTCATACTATGGGTCAAAAAATCACCCCCTTAACCCCTATACTTGGCTCTGCAGCAGAGACTGGTGCTACTATAGTAATTTTTGCTGCTACAAGCTTAGGAGCACCAGTATCAACTACTCATACTGTCACTGGTGCTATCGCTGGAGTTGGTCTATCAAGGGGTTTAACCGGAACCAGCTGGTCTATTATGTATAAGATTTTCTTAACCTGGCTTATTACCATACCAGCTACCGGGTTAATTGCCGCAGCAATTATGTTGTTAATTAACCTGAGTTTGATATAAAAACGATGTCAACTCCGGTTGAGTCGGTCTATTTTAATGGCAAGAAGTGCTATGCAACGTGACAAAGTCATCCCGAGCTTTGATTGAAGCTTGCGCCTACCTCTTGGCCAAAGATCCCTAGGTACCAGAAGGAGGATCTTGATATCTGCGTTCTAGATAACAGGCTTTTATTCTAAGAGCAATCTATTAGATATCATGGGTTTATCAAAAGATGATTTTGATAGTATGTTGTGTGAGATATCATCTAACTCAAACATAAAAATCCAGGAAAGCTTATGGAGAATACCTAACAGCGTTTCTGATATTAAGAATATTTCACAATATCTAAACGGTGACACGTACAACGAATTACTAGAATTATACAAAGGTTATTTTATCAATAATGATGCCATAAAACTCTTCCTTCAGAATGGGTTGCTAAATCCGCATATAATTTTCATAAAACCAGAGGTTTCGGTGGCGATTACCCTTATACCGATAAGCACGGCACCCCTCTTCTCGCGTGTACACGAGGAAAATATAGTGATTTTGACGAAATCGATGCTACTCCAAAACATAGTATGTTTTTAGCCGTAGCAGCAGATCATCTAGTAGTGGAGATGGGATCAGGAAGCTTTTTCAGCGAGTGGGAATTGAGTTAATTTATTTTAATTTATATGGTCGGGGCAGAGAGATTCGAACTCCCGACCCTCTGGTCCCAAACCAGATGCGCTACCAGGCTGCGCTATGCCCCGATTTATGTTATTGTATGCACTGGTATAACTCACAAAAGATTATAAATCAACAAAAAAATGAAGAAACGTCGAATAACTAGAAGACAGCTTGATCCATTATCAATATAGAGATATATTCGTAGCAAATATAATTTCTTAGTTTTCATACATGCCCTGCTTTCATGCCACAATTTTGACCATTTTTCCCGAGATGTTTCCCGGACCTTTGGCATACTCTTTAGCAGGGGCAGCTATTAAGAAAGGAATATGGTCGATTGACACCGTTAATATTCGAGATTTCGGAATAACTAAGCATAAAAATGTTGATAGCGCAGCTTGTGGTGGTGGAAATGGCCTTATTATGAGACCAGACGTACTTGGCCCGGCTCTTGACAAAGCCTTGGACATGAGGCCTGGATCAAAAATTTACTACCCCTCACCCAGAGGAGTCCCTTTAACACAAGAATTATCAAAAAAAATAGCGCAAGAAAAAAACATAATTATTTTGTGCGGACGCTTTGAAGGGATTGACGAAAGAGTGATTGACGAGTATAATGCCATACAGATTAGCCTAGGAGACTACATTCTCTCTGGTGGGGAAGTAGCTGCACTGTCAATATTAGATAGCGTTGTCAGACTTTTACCCGGTGTACTTGTGAATAAAGAAACTTTACAAGAAGAATCTTTTGAAACAGAAGCTGAAGGTTTCAAACTAATTGAACATCCGCTTTATACTAAGCCAGTCGAATGGAGAGGAAGAAAAGTTCCAGAAACTTTGCTATCAGGTAATCATGCTGAAATAGCGGAATGGAAAAAAAAAGAATCACTCAGGATCACCTTAGAGCGTAGAAAACAACTTATTTAAGTTTTAAAAACTTATAAGCACAGTAAAAACATTTGGAGCTAACAATGAAAAACGTAATTGAGCAATTTGAAAAAAAACAGATTGAAAAACTCACCGAAAATAAAGAAATACCAGAATTTAGAGCTGGAGATACAGTAAAAATTAGCGTTCGCGTTATAGACGGCACAACTGTTAGACTTCAAGGATACGAGGGCGTTGTTATAGCTAAAAGAAATAGAGGAGTTACCTCTTCTTTTGTAGTACGCAAAGTAAGCCATGGTGAAGGTGTAGAAAGAAGATTTATGACCTATTCCCCAATTGTTGCAAAAATTGAAGTTGTAAAAAGAGGCGTTGTACGCCGCGCTAAACTTCACTATCTAAGATACCTAAGCGGTAGAGCTGCAAGAATTCAAGAAAAACAAGTTATTAGGAAGAAATAACACCTAACTGCAAATTTAAACTGACCCACTATATAATCTCTATAGTGGGTTATTTTAAAATTGATTTATAATGAATGTACTGCACCGATTCTTTCAGTAAGACATAGTAGGCGTTTTTTTATGAATCATACAACAAAGTGGTGGTATTATTGCTTAGCTTTAATTCCCCCTTTCATGGGAGCTGTAAGCTATGTTCTCTCTAAATATATAATCACCGACATTTCACCTATCTCGTTGTTATTTTGTCCCTCCGTCAAAACTCTCCCCGCCTGAATTAACAAGGGGTTTCATGTCATAAACAGCTTACAAAATCCATAAGAAAATGGTATAATTACCGCATAAAGCTTACGGATTTTAAAATTATGCCTATAGAAAATATTACTTTTCTCCAAAAACAAGAAAGGTTATTTGAAGAGAAATTATCTACAAAACTAAATCCTAAAAACAAGTTATATAAACTAAGGGATTTAGTAAATTGGTCTGAACTTGAAGCCAGAGCATTGCCTAACATTGAAATCAAGCAATTTGGTAGAAATAAGAAAGATCATAGAGTAATGCTAGCACTATCAATGCTTCAAGCTATGTACAACGGTTCTGATTCGTTTACGGAGGAAGAGCTAAAGGAAAATATTTATTGGCAATATTTTTGTGGTTATGAATATTTGCAGCAAGATCTTGATGTGTCTGAAG